>NZ_CATKQM010000014.1:0-120995 GCF_949768225.1 Pseudomonas sp. IT-P44
CCATGGATGGCCGATGGCGGCGGGCCCACGGAGCAGGGCCGGAGCGAGGGTATGCCGAGCATTAGCGAGGCACCGTACGTCAGGGGCGCGGGCGCTTGGTTACTTGGCGCTTTTCCAAGTAACCCGCCGTAAGGGCGGAACCAATAGAAGCCGTTACCGCAAAAACGGATATGTACACCATCAAAAAACTCGTCACCAGACACACAGCCTTCGCGAGCAAGCCCGCTCCCACAAAGGTGCCGGATACATCCGCAGGACTGCTTTCTCAGGTAACAGCCCTACTGCAGTGACGAGGATCATTCGGCTCACACCCAACAATCATCGTGATCCCCCCCGCAATTCAAGATGTATCCGATTGTTAAAAACCCGCCAAATGGCTAACCTTCGCGCCTTCTACGACCCAATAGTCACGGGTCTTTCTGACGAAACGCAGTATTTGGATCTGTAACGCGCCGAGGATCAGGCGCAAGGTTTCGTTATGCATGGCAGGAGGCATCACATGCGTTCATTTCTTCTATTGCTGATGGGGTGGGTCTGCGCGACCGCAGCCTGTGCCGAACCGACAGCCGAGCTGTCGGAACCGGTGGGCGGCTGGCGCTACAACGGCCTGCTCGATCGCAGCGAAAACCCGCAAGTCGCCTACCCAACGCCGCCCATCGACCGGGGCGTACAGCGCAATCGCACGATGATCGAAGGCCAGCTCAAGGCCATCGGCACTCAGCGCGGGCCACACACGCTGGCGGTCAACGGCAATCCTCTGAACCTGTACACCGACGACCAAGGGCGTTTCGCCCGGCCGTATGCGTTTGGCGCAGGCTCCAACAGCGTCGAAGTGCGCAGCGTCGAAGGCCAGTCCCTAAAGCGCGTCCAATTCTATGAAGCCAACAACCTGCGTACCCCGGCGCGGATTCGCGTGGTGCTGGGTTGGGACGATCCGAAAGCCGAACTCGACCTGCACATCATTACCCCCGACGGCCAGCATGCGTTCTGGGCTCGCCCGGCGATGAGCAACGGCGGCGGCCTCGACCCGGACGGCGTCGACGGCCCCGGCCCGGAAATGTTCACCATGACCGCGCCGCTGCATGGCACCTATCTGGTTTACGTGAACTATTGGGGCAACTTCGGCAGCGGCGGCTATAACTTCGATGAGACCAGCAACCAGAACGAGGTGATCACCTCGCAGATCAACCTGGTGCTGAACGAAAACACCGTCGACGAAAAGCGCGAGACCTTCATCGTGCCCCTGCGCGCGATCGGTGACCTGCTGCTGGTCAAGACTTTCAACTATTAAGCATCCCGCACCACGGATGAACTGGGCGTTGTGAACATGAGCGATAACACTGTTACCCCGGCTGCTGACGCACCTGCTGCCAAACCTTCCCGGCGCTGGCCGTTGCTGTTGGGCGGGCTGATCCTGGTGGCTGGCGTGGCGGCCGGACTTGGCTGGTTCATGCACAAACCCAAGGCGCCGGCGGCGCAATTGGCCAGCGACAAACTGGGCATGAGCCGCCCGGACGGTCTGCTTGAAACCCGCTCCTTGAGCCAATTGCCCAAGGACTTGCTGGCGGTGCCGTTCCTCAAGGAAACCCTGACCGAAGATTTCGTCTTCTATTACGAAGCCCATGCCGATCGCCTCGGCTTGATCGGCAGTCTGCGGCGGATCATCTACGAACATGACCTGAAGTTGCAGGACAGCCTGATCGAGCAGCTTTTCGATCAGCCGGCGGATGTCGCGTTGTGGCGCGGGGCGGATGGTCGCCTGAAGGACTTTTTGTTGGTGATGGATCGCGGTGGTCTGGCCAAGGTGCTGGAGCCGCTGGCCAAAGTGGCGCTGGATGATTCGCAGCTGACGCAACTTGGTGACATCAAAGTCGCCGGCGATACGGTGCCGCTGTTTCAGCTCACCTACAACAACAGCAAGGCGCTGCTGTTTGCCTCTCATGGCGACAAGCTGGTGGTGCTGTCCAATCCTTCGAAACTGTACGACAACAGCAATGGCCCGATCGATGAGCCTGGGATGGTTTCGATTCAATCGCTGGAAGCATTGCTAGGCGGTCAGAAACTCTTCCCCGAAGCCTTCGGCCTGCCACTGCGCGCGCCGGAAGTGAAACAGCGCCTGTCGGTCAATTCCAGCGTGCTGGCCATGGGTTACCAGCGGTTCATCCCGAACTTCGCCGGCCTGCGTTTCGACATGGACGATAAGGGCTGGCACAGCTTCCTCGCCATGGACGAACTGGAAAACCAGCCGGACTTCGATTTCAAACCGATCTGGCAAGCCATGCCGATGGGCGCCAGCGCTTGCGTGGCCTTGCCGCTCGCCGCCGAACAACAGAAACCGCTGCTGGTGAAACTCGGCGCCGAAGAAACCGTGGCCCAGGCGCTGACCGAGCACATGGCCGGTGCCGCCGGCCTGTGCTGGTACGCCGATTCGCGGCTGTACACGCCGCTGCTGGTGGCCAGTCTGAATGACGACGACAGCGCCAAACTCGACGGCGACCTGGGTAACTTGTTCAGCTCGATGGTCGGCGCCTACGAAGGCAACGTCGAAGAACACGCGTTCCCGGTGGTCGAGAAGCAGGAAGGTGAAAACCACCAGTGGCAGCGTCAGGTCAGTTCCAATTTCGGCCCTTACAAAGCCAAGGACGCCGAGGACCCGAACGCGATCACCGGCAAGGCGTTCATGCGCGTGAGCCTGGCGCGCCACGGTTCGACGCTGCTGTTCTCCCTCGACGACAAGCTCGTGGACAAAGCCCTCGGCACCCTCGACAAACGCTTCCCGCCGATGGCCGACGTAGTGCCGAAAGACCTGTTGATGCCGGTCTACTTCGGCCCGGATTCCATGGCGCAGCTGATGCAACAGGAAACCCTCGACAGCCTGCCGCAGGACATGGAGCCGGTGTTCTACAACGCCGCGCAAACTTACCTGATCCCGAAACTGCGCAAGCTCGGCGGCTACGGCAAATACGCGCTGACGTTGCCGGAAGGCAGCGAGCCCGACGGCCATTGGCAATGGCTGCCGCTGGAATGGAAAGCGCTGTGACCGCACTTATCCGAGGCCTCGGCCTGCTGGCGATGTTGCTGGGCAGTCGGGTATTTGCCAGTGACGCCGCGCCGCTCGACGTGCAGCAATCCCAGGTATTCCGCGCCTGGTTCGTGCGCATCGCCCAGGAACAACTGACCCAGGGCCCGAGCCCGCGCTGGTATCAGCAGGACTGCGCGGGGCTGGTGCGTTTTGCCGCCAACGAAGCGCTGAAAGTTCATGACGACAAATGGCTGCGCAGCAATGGCCTGTCCAACCGCTACCTGCCGCCTGAGCTGCAATTGAGCGAGGCGCAACGCGGTCTCGCCCAGCAATGGCAGCAGGGCGGCGGCAAGGTCGGGCCGTACGTCAACGCGATCAAACTGATTCAGTTCAACAGCCATCTGGTGGGCCGCGACCTGGCGCAAGCCCGGCCCGGCGACCTGATGTTTTTCGATCAGGGCGACGACCAGCACCTGATGATCTGGATGGGCCGCTACATCGCCTATCACACCGGCACCACCACCCCCACTGACAACGGCATGCGTTCCGCGAGCCTGCAGCAACTCATGACATGGAAGGACACCCGATGGATACCCGACGCAGCCAACCCCAACTTCATCGGCGTCTATCGACTGAACTTTCTCTCCCAATGACCGGTGCCCGCATGCTGCGTTTTCTGTCTCTACTGTTGGTATTGGTCCTGCCTTTTTCGGCAGTGAATGCCGAAGACACCGTCGAACCGAGCGGCTACACGCCGGTGGCCGGTGAAAGCTTTTTCCTGCTGGCGGACAGCAGTTTTGCCAGCGACGAACAGGCGATGGTGCGCCTCGAAGCACCGGGCCGTGACTATCGTCGTTTCCGCATGGAGCCTTACGGCGGTGCGGACATTCGTGTGTACCGCATCGACAAACCGCTGGATTTCCTCAAGCGCCAGAAGAACCTGCACCGCGTGGTCAGCGACGGTCAGTTCAAGGGTGAAGGCCTGTCGAATACCCTCGCGTACCTGTGGGACAACTGGTACCGCAAATCCCGTCGCGTGATGCAGCGGGCGTTTTCCTACGAGTCGCGTAAACAAGTCACCGAGGAAGTGCCGGAACTGAAGATGGGCACTGCCATCGCCGCGCCAACGCCTTACGACGCGCAGCCGCAATTCGCTCTGATCCCGGGCCTGCCGGTGGTGAGCCAGTTCCGTTATCCACTGTGGCAAGCCAAACCGATCCAGCCGCCTGAGGGCGTGAACCTCGCCGGTTCGTCCAGCGAGTTCGTCACTGTCGCGCCGGGCAATGTGTACGTCCCGTTGGGCAACCTGAAGCCGGGCCTGTACCTGGTGGAAGCGCTGATCGGCAAGTACCGTGCGACCACCATGGTCTTTGTTTCCAACACCGTGGCCGTGAGCAAGATTGCCGGTGATGAACTGCTGGTCTGGGCCGCACGTAAACACGAAGGCAGTTCGGTGCCGAAGGTTAATGTGTTGTGGACCGATGGCCTTGGCGTGATGAGCAGTGGCGCCACCGATGCCGATGGTTTGCTGCGCCTGAAGCACGTCAGCCCGGAGCGTTCGTTCGTGATCGGCGAGGACGAAGAGGGCGGGGTGTTTGTCTCCGAGAACTTCTATTACGACAGCGAAATCTACGACACCAAACTCTATGCGTTTACGGACCGGCCGCTGTATCGGCCGGGGGATTGGGTGTCGCTGAAAATCGTCGGTCGCGAGTTCAAGAACGCCCGTGACTCTGTATTGCCGACGGCGGCGGATGTGAATGTCACGGTGCTCGATGCCACCGGCACCGCGCTGCAAACGCTGGCGTTGAAACTCGATTCCAAGGCCGGCACACAAGGTCGTTTCCAGCTGCCGGACAACGCGGTCGCGGGCGGTTATGAACTGCGCTTCAGCTACAAGGATCAGGCCTACAGCAGTGCCTTCCGAGTGGCTGAATACATCAAGCCGCACTTCGAGATTTCGCTGAACCTGGCCAAGCAGGATTACCGCACCGGCGAACCGGTGAAAGGCAGTCTCGTGCTGTTGTACCCGGACGGCAAACCCGTCGCGAATGCCAAGTTGAGCCTGAGCCTGCGTGCCCAGCAACTGTCGATGGTCGATAACGAGCTGCAATACCTCGGGCAATTCCCGGTGGAGCTGACCAGCACCGAACTGACCACCGACTCCAAGGGCAACGCGACCCTCGACCTGCCCGCCGCCGAAAAACCTAGCCGTTACATGCTCACCGTTTTCGCCAGCGATGGCGCGGCGTATCGGGTCAAGACCACCAAGGAAATCCTCATCGACCGTGGCGCCGCGAGTTTCCGCTTGAACGCGCCGCAGCGCTTCAGTGCGGTGGGCGACAAGGTTGCGTTCAGCTACGCCAACGAAGGTGGCAGCGAGCAGAGCAAAGCGGTCACGCCGAGCGGCTACAGCTGGGTGCGTCTGGAAGATCAGACCACGGGCGAAGGCAAACTGGCGGCAAGCGATAAAGGCTTCACCTTGGCCTTCGAACGTCCGGGGACTTACAACCTGACGTTGAAGGATGACCATGGTCGCGTGGTCGGTGCCACGGGGCATTCGGTCACTGGCGATGGCGTCAAAGCCGTGCCCGGCACCGTGGAAATCGTCCTCGATAAACCCGAGTACAAGGCGGGCGACGAAGCCCTCGCGCTGATCACTTTCCCCGAGCCTGTCAGCGATGCCTTGCTGTCGCTGGAACGCGACAAGGTCGAGGCCACGGCGTTGATGTCGAAGGGCGGCGACTGGCTGAAAATGGAAAAACTCAGCGACACCCAATACCGCGCGCGCATTCCGGTGAAGGATAATTTCGCGCCGAACCTGACCTTCTCCGTGCTCTACACCAAGGGTGGCCAGTACAGCTTCCAGAACGCCGGCATCAAGGTGGTTGCGCCGCAAATCGACGTCGCCATCGTCACCGATAAAGAGGTGTATCAGCCGGGCGATACGGTGTCCGTTGACCTGACCACTCAGTTCGCGGGCAAGCCGATTCCGGCGCACCTGACGGTCAGCGTTGTCGACGAAATGGTCTACGCGCTGCAACCGGAAGTGGCGCCGACCATCGACCAGTTCTTCTATCACCCGCGCCGCAACAACGTGCGCACCAGCGCCAGTCTGTCGTTCATCAGCTACGACGTCGCGTTGCCGGGCAGCCCTGGTGCGCCGGGCAAAGCCAATCGCAGCGAGCGTGGTGTGAAAGTGCTGGAGCGGCCGCGTCGTGAAGACGTCGACACTGCCGCGTGGCAGCCGGAATTGATCACCGACGCCAACGGCAAAACCCGCTTCACCTTCAAAATGCCGGACTCGCTGACCCGCTGGCGCATCACTGCGCGTGCCATCGCCGATGACGGTCAGGTCGGGCAGAAAAAGCAATTCCTGCGCTCGGAAAAGCCGCTGTACCTGAAGTGGAGCGGCCCGACCAAATTCCGCACTGGCGACAAACCGGATCTCGGCGTGTTCGCCTTCAGCCAGGCGGAAAAACCGGTCAAGGCTGAGCTGGTGATTCATTTCGCCGGCGCCGAACAACGGGTGCCGGTGACGCTGAACAACGGCATCAATTACATCGCGCTGCCGGCGTTCGACTTGGCCAGTGGCGAGTGGACCGCCGAGCTGGTGCAGGACGGCAAAACCGCTGACACCCTGGCCGTGCGTCTGACCGCGACCGGCGAAGGTTGGCTCGTTACGCAGAGTCAAAGCCTGGATGTGGCCAGCGGTGATACGCCGCTGACCTTGCCGGCAGATGCGACGGACATTCGCCTGCGTCTGGATGACAGCCCGCAAGCGCTGTTCCGTTCGGCACTGGATGATTTGCTCAGCTATCCGTACGGCGGCGTCGAGCAGACGGCCAGTCGTTTGTTGCCGTTGAGCATTGCCTACCCGACCTTGTCGGCGAACCCGCAGATCCGCGATCGCTTGCGCCTGATCATGCAAAATAGCCGTCTGCGCCTGGTGCAAATGGCCGGGCCGTCGGCGAGTTTCACCTGGTGGGGCATGGACGGTGAGCCGGACGCGTTCCTCACCGCGTACGCCTATTACGCCGACTGGCACGCCAGCAAAGCGCTGGAACTGAGCCTGCCGCCGGAGCATTGGCAGCGGGTGCTGGAGGTGTATTCGAAGCAGGCGAAAAACACACCGCTGTTGCAGCGTGCGTTGATCCTGTCGTTCGCCAAACAGATGCAATTGCCGGTCAACACGTTGCTCAGTGGTTTGATGGATGATCTGGCGAAAGCGGGCGAGGGCAATGCCGCGACGCTGATGGAGGATGGCGAAGACAGCATTGTCATGAGCGATCCGGATTCGGCGTTGGGCCTGGCGGCGGCGCGTGCGTTGACCGCTTCTTTGGCGAAGCAGTCGAAGGTCACTTTGCCGGATGCTTTCAATCGGCAACTGGCGGATGCGCAACAGCGTCTGGCCGTCAGTTCGCAGCCGTTTGCCGAAGCCTTGAACCTGTCGCTGCAAAGCTTCGATCAGGCTCATGCGCAAGCGTTGTTGCAACGTTTGTTGCCACAGCAATCGACCCTGGAACGCGCATTGGCGCTGACCTGGTTGCAACGCAGCATCGAGCAGGCTTCGCCCACCATCGCACTGGCACCGGGTGAAGGCTGGAAGAAAAAATACGGTGATACCGGTGAGATGTATTGGACGTGGCAGGGCGCTTCGTCGGTGCCGGCAGTGCTATCGCTGAGCGGGACGCAAGAGCGCCCGTTGCGTGCCGCGTTGAGTTTCCAGACCAAACAACCGCCGGTTGATCCGATGGCGGTGACCATCACCCGTCGCTTGTCGCGTCTGGTGCCGGGTGACGAAGCCTTCACCTTCAAACTGGAAGCGGTGAGCACCAAGCCGTTGTCCAGCGACAGCCTGTATCTGGACGAAGTGATCATCACCAGCAAAGCCGCGAAACCGCTGCGCTACGGCATGATCGAAGTGCCGCTGCCACCGGGCGCGGATGTCGAGCGCACCACGTGGGGCATCAAGTTGATGGGCAAGGCGGGCACCGAACCGACGGCGCTGGAGAAGGCGCGCTTTGAGCCGGGCCAGATGGCTTACGCAATTCCGGTGGATGCCTTGAGCGGCGAATTGCGTTTGCGCCATTTAGTGCGCTTCTCGCAGAAGGGCCAGTTCAACCTGCCGCCGGTGCGTTTCACTCAGGTCTACGCGCCGCAGCATCAGGCTCAGGAACAGAAACCGGCGCTTGGCCAGGTCACGGTCAACTGACATGACCCGGCGTTGGTTCTGGTGGCTGCTGTGTTTGATCCCTGCGCTGGCGACGGCGCAGGACGAGCCGCTGCGTCTGGGCTTCAAGGGTGAATTGCTGTCGCTGAGCCGGACTCAGGTGATTGCTCGCGAACCGTTGCCTTCGGATTTGCAAACGCCATTGGGCAGTCTGTGGAAGTTGTTTGTGTACGGCTGGCTGGTGGATACCGACGCCCGTGAGCCTGCGTATGAGTGTCGCGGGCAGTCGAAAGAAGAAGTCTATTGCTGCACCGCAGGCGGCAAGATCGAGCGCGATCAGGCGCTGGTGAAGTCGTGTGGCTTGTACTTTGAGCCTGCGCGATTGGGCATTGCTGGCGCGGATTGGCGCACGTATTGGCAGGCACGGCAGGCACCGGAGTGGTTGCTGGACTTGCCTTCATTGCAGCCATCCACGCGAGTGTCGGTGGCTGAATTGCTTAAAGTGCTGGCCGTGATGCCCGCGCAGGATCAGGCACGGCGAGTGTTGCTGGATGTGGTGTTGAATACCGCCGACGGCAATGTCGTGGGCGAACTCGGTGGTCGGTTGCGGGTGAAAACCTGGAGCTGGTTGGGCGACCAGGATCCATCGTCGCGCCAAGGTGGGTTTGCCGGTTGGTTGGCGGATGGCGCGCCGATCTGGGCGGGTGGACGCGGGACCAGTCAAATGGTGCTGCGCAATTATGGTGAGGCGTTGGCTTCGGTGCTGCCGGTTGAATGGCCTCTGGATGCGGGGCGCTGCGTCGAAGTCGGTCTGTTTTCTCGTTATCCGATCGGGCGGGTTCTGGCGGGGGATCGTGTTGTTTCTTCCGGACCATTGCAGGGCGATTTTCGCGTCGAGTTTTCTAATGGCAACCAACTCGATATCCATAGCGACGGAGAACTGTTTTTGGTGGGCGATAAATTGATCGCCCGTCTGGACCGCGAAGAATATGTCGCTCGCGTCCTGCAACGAGAAGCCAAAGCCGAACCTGCTGAAGCAGCTAAAGCACTGGCCATCGCGATAAGAACCTACCTGCTGCAAAACGCCACCCGCAACGGCGACTGCCTGAGCATCGACGACAGCAGCAGCCGCCAACGCGTCGCCCCACGCCCGGCCACCGCCGAATCACGCAACATCGCCGCATGGACCAGTGACCTGGTACTCGCCGGCAGCACCGTCACCTATCACTCCGACCAACCCGGCCCGGACAAACTCTCCTGGCAACACGCCGTCGAACAAGCCAACGCCGGCCAACGCTACGACGCCATCCTGCTGCACGCCTACCCGCGCGCCAGCCTCAGCCGCTGGGACAACCCCGTCGCCTCCTGCGAAGCACTGCCCGCCGCCCAAGACTGGCTGCAAACCCAACGACGCGGCTGGCGCCAACGCCTCGAAAACGAAACCGGCTACAACGAAGTCAGCACCTTCGCCGTCTGCCGCCTGGCTTTCGGCCGTCCTTTTGTGGACCGCGAGCGTCAGCGCATTTACGTGCGCGGCGTGCTGTCGCTGCAAGACCGCCTCGACCTGACCCACGAATACCTGCACCTGGCCTTCGAAGCACACCCCAACGGCCAGGATGAAACCTACATCGAAGGGCTCGCCCGCCACCTCTTGCTGGAATAGGCCATGAAACTCCGTTATCCACAGGTCTTCCTGTTCCTTTGTACTGTTTGCGTATTGCCGACGGTTTTTGCGGCTGAAAGCGCCGTCAAACTCGACACCCCCGTCGGCGGCTGGCGCACAGGCGCGGCCGAGGGCGAAGGCGAAAACTTCCGCCAGACCGTCAACTACCCGGCCTCCTCGGTGAACACGCCGGTGGGCCAAGCCAACACCGCACGCATCACCGGCCAGATCAAAGCCACACCCAAGTCCACTGAACCGGGCCGGTTGATCGTCAACGGCGTCAGCATGCCGCTGAAGATCGATCCCGCTGGCCGCTTTGACCGACCATTCTCCTTCCCCAACGGCAGCAACAGCGTCGAAGTTCGCAGCCCCGATGGCCAACAACGCCATCGCACGCAGTTCCTCAACGCCAGTGGCGGCGCGACACCCGCGAAATTGCGGGTGTTGCTGGCCTGGGACAGCGACGGCACGGATCTGGACTTGCACCTCATCACGCCTGATGGCGCGCACATCTGGTATGGCGATCGTGTTGCGCCCAATGGCGCTGCGCTGGATGTGGACGTGACGACGGGTTATGGGCCGGAAATCTTCGCCATGCCGGCGCCGATCAAGGGGCAGTATCTCGTTTACGTGAACTACTTCGGGGGCGGGTATCGGAGTGATGAAGACGGGCAGGAGGATGCGGTTCAGCCGTTGACGACGGCGCAGGTGACCGTGATTACGGAGGAGGGGACGCCGAACGAGAAGATGGAGACTTTTCTGGTGCCGATGCGGGCGGTGGGGGAGTTGACGTTGGTTAAGGGGTTTAGTTATCCGTGATTGGGCATTGCGTACTTTCTTTCAGGCATTAAAAAGCCGGCTTGTGGTTAGCTTTTTATCGATGCAGGTGCTTGAAAAACAATAAATTAGTGTTTCAGAATAGCGTTGCGTTCCCCCATCTGTTCCCCCACTTTTTGGGCGATCTTGTCCGGCATTCGGCCGGCTTTTTTGTCGTTTGGAGTTGGCTGTGATACGCCAACTGAATTAGTTTCAGCGATCGTCAGCGGGAGGTTCGCTATCGGCGTTCTCACCAGGTTTGTTCAAACTTATCGCAATCAAGTCATCGAGCTCTTTCAAGCGTGTGCGGAGGCCGGCACGGTCTGTGGCCACAGTCATCGTTGAGGTGCCAGGTACCCCGGACAGTAGCGCAATTATTTCATCTCGCTCGTCTTCCAGTCGCCGGATCTTTATCTCATTCCCAATGGCTTCCGCAGCATCGCTTTGTCGTTGCCGAGCTTTCTCGTCAGCGAGAAGACTCTCTTCTACCTGACCAACATTAGCCTTCATCTCCGCAAAGCGTTCGGCTGCAAATCGAAGAAATTGACTAAATTCATAGATATGGAAATCTTGCCCACTTTCAGCTTTGAATTCCTCTACCAGTTCTGGTCTAGGACCGAGTTTTCTTCCTTTGTGAATCCACCACCAATCCTCCTTAACATCATCTGTGATAAAAACTATCGGACGGTTATCCACTTTAGCTTTCGCTATCATTTCTTTCCAGATGATGAGGTCGCCAAACTTATCAAACTCCCCCGCATCCTTCTTGGCGTCCTTATAGCCCGGTGGGATTTTTTTTGCGTAGCGATCCTCGCCTTCTTTCTTCAACGCGTTAAGCTGTTCACGCGTCCACTTATCACCAATGCGACCATCCAACAATTGTGTAAGTCTAGAAACAGCCTCAGCGATTTCCTCCGAAGGGTGTGCTGTTTGCGCAGCAATCATGCGCCCACGAAAGTCCGCTGCGAATATATCCAATGCGGCAAGCTCTTTGGGCACGCTGATAGTCGGATGCGCGCGTAGCTGTCGCAGTCTCTCGCGTGCTTTCTCAAGGACCGCATCTAGGTCCCTAATTAATGTTTCATAGGCGTCCTGAGCACCAAGTTCGACATCCAAGCGATTGCGATGAAACTCTAGCCCAACCTGATATGGAATCCATAGTGATGCCTTGAGTGCGTCAAATAGTCGTAGAAGCTCATTACGCACTGCAGCGGGATGGCGTAGGCAATGCAACAAAACGTTTGCGTCGGCAACAAAGATTGCGTTATCCCATAACGCCACCACCTCCGCAGCTGACTTCACGTACCAGCCGGAGTATTTATCCTTCATATTCATTCTAGCCAGACCAACTTATTGATGCCGAGCCGTTCGGCAGCCTCTCTAACGAGATCGCGGGTACGCTCACTCTCGGTTTTACCACTCTCAAGTAAAACGATTCCGAATGAAGAAAAGGATTTCTGCGCGCGACCGCGCTCGAAAATCGTCATTAAAATTGACTTCCAGTCGCGACTGCGGCCCCACCCGATGACACGGCCATCCTCAAGTCTTCGACCGTGTGGTTTGATAAAAACCTGAGCTACGAGGTCGAGATGGGTCAAGCCAAGCATTCGCCAGACTTCGGTTTCGCTCAGTGATAACCGGTCTCGAACGTAAGGTTTCACTAAGGAGTCCTTAATGTAGACTCGAACTTTCCTTGCATCCATTACATGTGCCAGTTGCCCACCAATAGAGGCATCTCGCGTCCAAAGCTCGTAGTAGCGTGCACGCTCTGTGTCTTGGAGCGACATCCATCCGAGGTCATCACACTGTTCCCAGAGTTTTTCCCTAAGCGCGTCACGTATTGCGGTTGGAATTGCCGTCATTGAGTTCCCCCTCTATTGTGAGGCGCCGGAAAATCGAACGCGGGGAGCTCGAGTGTCGGATCTCCCTCGCGAGTAAAAAGATCAGCCTGATCCTTCATCCAATCCAACATAAAGGTGCCTGCGCCCTCGTCGCGAAACTGGACGACGCCCGGTAGACGTAGCCTCTCGATGTCTCCTCGAGCGGCCCTCTCCAATTCGATAACCTCGGCAATGCGGCGTAAATCGCTAACGAAGTCGAGAACGACAACTTTCTTTTTTCTGGGGCTAATACGCAGCCCTCGGCCCAGTTGTTGTACAAATATCCGTCGACTGTGTGTGACGCGCATGAAAACGATCATATCGACATCGGGGACATCGACGCCCTCGTTGAATAAATCGCGGGTTGTGACAACATCTAAGGAGCCCTTGCGAAATGCAGCCATTGTTCGGTCGCGTTCGCGAGGCGCCATGTCACCTGTGATCGGCTCGGAGCGAAAGCCGAATAGTCTCAACATTGCCGCGAAACTTTTCGCGTGTGTCACAGAGGAGCAGAAAATTATCGCCGAGCGTCGAAGCTCTTTATCGAAGGTGTCGCGAATTGCGCGCGCCGCCTCTTCATCGCGAGTTGGTAACAACAGAAGTTTATTTAATTGGGTGAGCGAGTATCGATTGCGAGACTGCGATCGCACGAATGACCAATCAATGTTATCTGCAAGCAACCGATAGTCCGCCTCACAAAGGAAGCCTCTTTGGAGCCCCTCCGCGATGCCAACTCGAACAACCGGAGGGCCAAGCAAGTGGTCGATATCATAACCATCGCCGCGCCACGGCGTCGCGGTAACTCCTCCGATCATTGCCTCTGCCATTTTATCGGTTACTCGGCGGAAACTGTCTGAACCGACGTGGTGCGCCTCATCAATGAGCACGAGGCCAAATTCTGGCAAGTCCTCCAATCGTGACACAGCACTTTGTACGGTCGCGAAGGTAATCCCATCCCATTCTGATGGGGATTCCCCACCGATCATTCTATGTGTGGGGATCCATTTTGGAAGTTGATCCCAAAATGCCCTTTGCAGTTGATCGACCAATTCTCTTGTGCCTGCGAGTACTAATGCCCGCCCTCCAGGTATGGCTTCATCACGAAATAGCTGAGCTATGCTTTCAGCCAATACGACTGTCTTCCCAAGCCCTGTCGCCAGCACTACCTGGGCACGGCCGGTTTCGCGCAGACATCCGACGAACTTATCAACGGCTTCGAGTTGATAGTCACGAAGTTCACGTCTACAGGGTGGATATTCCGGGCTTCGGCGCGCCATCTCCAAAAGGGTTGCTGGCTCCAGCACTCCAATCATTACCCCAAGCGCACTCCATCGTTGAACTGACGCCAGCATGGCTGGGCCGACCCGACGACTTGTCGCAACATAAATTCGATCGGCCTGATAGTAGCGGGCTGCATCGCCGACTTGATCAACTGCGGTGGCTGATGGGTATCCATTGGAGGTGAACTTGCATTGGATTACCCATAGTTCGCCATTTTTAACACCCAGAACATCGGCGCCTGCATCGCCGGAACCGCCGATCAGTCGAACGTCCTCAAAGCCGTTACACACAAGCAACCGAGCTACGTCACGCTCGAAAGCTTGCCACGGTCCTCTTAATAGACGCTGTGCGTCAAGAAATGGCTCTGTGCTCACATCACTGCATCCGGCCTTAGAAGGCGAAGCGAGCAGGTCGCACGAATTACGGCATCGCGCGATGCTAGTGCGAGGTCTGCGGGCGTCTGATCTGCGAGCCAGATGGCGTCTCCGAGATATGCGTCATAGCGTGCGACTGTTGAAGACCGCGCATCGTTCGTAACGTCCGCTGCACCAAAGTCGAGTACTGCATAGGCATCTTCCCAATACTTACCATCGAGAAAAATGTCAGGATGCCTAACAAACAACTTCCGGACGGTGCTGCCGTCGGCATACTCCCAATATCTACCACTTTCGATCAGCGCTCGTGGATCGGCGACGCCTCGCCCAGCCATTCGACGAGCGATCCCTTCCTTCTCGCGCACCGACAGCTCCTCATATATTGTTCTGGCCATACTCTCACCTACAAGGCTGGCTGCGGCGCGGCAGATGTCGTTCAGAATACTGCCCGCAACGGCGATGATCTCCTGTTCATCTAATCGCGTATCTCCACAATACTCCGCACGAAATTCGGCGAGAACACCAGCTACTGTCGCATCCTGGCTATGGCCTCGGAGAAACTCGATCGTTCGATATGTGATATCGACAAGAAGAGCGTCTAGCGGGGTCATTGTCGAAGACCGAAATACCTCGTGTGTTAAATCGACTAGGTAAGAATAGGTGCGTGTAGCGACGTCCTCCAAACGGACAGTCCAAGGTTGCCCCACAGGCAATTGCGGATCTGTGGGGTCTACAGAGAATGCCTCTATTTCGAACTCCGCACGGAATGTAGGATGAATGTATTTGCGGGTAAGCTCAAAAATCGGTCGGCGCGCTGGTGGGGGCGTTACCTGGGGAGTCGCCAGCAACAACGGCTCGCTGGCCCCAGCGCTCGCTTCTTCATTAACGCCAGAGCTCTCTGGGGTTGAAACTCCTCCGAGAAAACCTTCGGGAATAGCGATGCCATCACCCGCGCCAGATACATCGCCTAAAATTTTTGCATCCTGTTCTTCGACTAGCTGCCACCACCTTTCATCTGTTAGATAATCGGGGTCTGCATTGGCAAATGAACTAGCCATTTGTTGGGCTCGATCATTGTCTTGGACCACCATCACTCGAGACCAAAGTCCATTTTTGCCCTGAGGACTTGTCCGGCGGAACGCTTGAAATAACTTATAAAGTGGGCTTCGATTTCCATCGAACCCCTTCTGGCGTGCGGTATTAGGCCGTAAGGGCCCCTCACCGCGGATCACGCGAACCATCTCGTTCCATGCCGGGTCGTCGCGCTCAAAGCGGTTCTTTGTATAACTTACTTGGCAATGATCAAGATGGATTTCCCCAATGAAGCGACCGCGACTCCTGGGGTCGTCAATTGGATACTCAATCTCGTCAGTCTCTCCATCACTCCAAGTGAAGAGATCCTTATTTCCGATCTCGATCTTTCGACCATTCCTGATGAAGTCGACACCAAAGTCTGTCTTGTCTAAGTATCGTTGGATGCCTACCCAGCCCCTGACCTTGCGTGGCGTCTCGATAATTTTGCAGTTCAAGCTGCCAGTGGGGCATTGTTCTTGCTCGCTCGTTAACGTGCGCATGCAATGCTCGCAATATCGCCGCGGCGCCAGCGCGACGTCGAAGCGTTCCAATGCGCTTACCACTGTGCCGTCAGGTAGCTCCACTGATCGGCTCTCGTCCCAGACGCATGGACGAAGTGGAGTAATCCTTGCGCCGCCTAGCGTCAATCGTATAGCGCCCGCCTCCGAACTTGAGAGGAGCGAGGAGTATGCTTTCGCTAAATGTTTTTTGATGGCAGTTCGATTATTCGCACGAGCGAGAAAAGTCCGTTGCTCGGACTTCAACCGGGTAATGATGATCTCCGTGCCGTGGTCTTCATGGTTCGCCTTGGGTCTAGTTTGGCGGGGTACCCTATAATTGCCTGAAGACCGAAGTTCTTCGAGGTCAATGCGGACGCCAACCTGCTCTGGATCACCTCTGCGGCTTGTCCAAACTTCCGTGACAAGACCAAGCCGTGCCGTTGCAATATTAAAGCCCATGCCGAAAAGGCCGAGTTTCGATAGAGGATCATTACCCGACCAACCAGCTCGAAGGGCATTTTCAAGCACCCCCAGAGACATCCCCGGGCCGTTATCCTTAACGGAAACACGCGCGTTCTCAGTATCGGCGGTAGGGATACTAACCGCGATTTCGGGTTGCTCAATGGGGCCACCGGCTCGTGCCGAATCGATAAAGCCGTCGATCGAGTTGTCGATTAATTCCGCTAGGCAACGCCACTGCTCGAGGTTGATTTCGCCGAGCATCTGAAGCACCCGCGGAGCAGGGGTGAGATCTAATTCCTGAGTCATTTTCCCACCTTGGTGCCTGGCCTCGGCCGAGACGTACCACTAACTGCGTTCGACGGTTTGAGGAACGTACCTGAGCGATCAGCAACTTCAAAAAATGAGGCCAGGACTAGCACTACCAAGCCTTTACGATTGTCCAATTTGTCAATCATGGCGAGTTCTGTGCATTTGGATCTCAGAGTTCGCTGGCCTTGAGTCCAGAACGCCATAAGCCCGGCGTCGATTCTGACATTTTGGCGAGAAACCAGGCCTTTCGGCGGTTGAGGTAGTGCCATCCAATAGCAATCCTTTTAGGCGAACTTCGAGAAATTCAACTCTAGCTAGAAAGCCAAGGAATAGGAAGGCGAACCATGGAGTACGGTCTTGGTTGCAGACGCAGTGATTAAAGGATGAAAGCCATGGTAGATACCATCAGCGCTAGTGAACGCAGCCACGTAATGTCTTTGGTCAAGGGTAAGAACACTCACCCCGAGATGGTGGTTCGGCGCCTTTTGCACGCTGCGGGATTTCGCTATCGACTGCACGACGCGAAACTGCCCGGTAAGCCGGATCTGGTTTTTTCCCGAAAGCGTAAAGTTATCTTCGTGCATGGCTGTTTCTGGCACCGTCATCAAGGGTGCGCCCTCGCGAGAATCCCCAAGTCGAATCAGGAATTTTGGCAGACGAAACTCGAGAGTAACAAGGCGCGCGACGAGGTCAACCTTAGACGGCTCCAGGACGCGGGATGGGACTCACTGGTGATCTGGGAGTGTGGTCTAAAGGACTTGAATAAGCTGGAGCAGCTCTTGTTATCGTTTCTTGGAGACGTATCTACGGCTCGATTAAAATAAATCGTACCTCTTGGTGAGAGTTCTTTTCTCTTTTATAGGATCTCATAAGCCGGTAAGGACCGCTGCGAGCCCTCTGGTAGTCCGCTGAACCTCTGGAACCTGCTGAGCTGTGTTTCTCCTCACTAAAGCGAATCACCCAAAGGGGATTGCACGCGAAGCGATTCGTTGAAAATTGAGAAAGGAGGGGTGGCAAAGGTGAGGACTGTATGAGCGAAACGGCGTGCTGGTCGGAGAAGCCTTTTCACAAAGTTTTAGCTGTGTTTATATACAGTTAATTGGGGGCCGCGATGCCAGATGCATGGAATGCTAGTTTGTTCCGTTAAACACGGTCCACATGTGTGTAGAATCTCCCCCCTATTTTCAAAAGTGACGGTGTCTCGGCAGCCACCGAGACACCGTCAACCACGCCACCTGGTTAAGAGGTGAATAATGGCCACAACTATTTTCCCACGTGCTCCTGCGCATTGCGAGGGGGCAGTCTCTAATGGGCTGCAGTCAATCGAGCTGTTCGCGGGAGCAGGTGGTCTCGGGCTTGGTTTTTCCCTAAGCGGCGTTGGCCATAAAGCGGTCGTTGAGTGGAGTAAGCACGCTTGCGAAACGTTGCGCACCAACAAACGACATGGTGTAGAGCCAATCGCTCATTGGCCAGATGTGACCGAAGGCGACGTTCGGAACTTTAGCTTTGGAGGGTTTGAAGGCCTCGATATGATTACGGGTGGCCCTCCATGTCAGCCATTTTCAATGGGAGGAAAGCATCGCGGTTTTTTAGATGATCGCGATATGTTCCCCCAGGCAGTGCGGGCTGTGCGGGAAGTAAGGCCGCGGGCTTTTGTGTTTGAAAATGTGCGAGGGCTTACGCGAGCCTCCTTCTACAACTATTTTAACTACATCCTGCTTCAGCTTGAGTACCCGAGCTTTGAAGCCAAGATTGGCGAAGAATGGCTTGAGCATTTAGCTCGATTAGAAAAGCATAAAACCAAGGGCCGGAAAAGTGAGTATCACGTCGTGGCTCGCTTGGTGAATGCAGCAAATTATGGCGTTCCACAAAAACGTGAGCGCGTTTTCATTGTAGGTTTTCGTGCCGATGTACATCGGCCGTGGACGTTTCCGATTGAAACGCATAGTGCGGATGCACTATTGCGTGAGCAATGGGTAACAGGTGAGTACTGGGATAAGCATAAGGTGGCAAAGCGTCATCGACCTGAACGCCCAGCAAAAATGGAAAAAAAACTTGCAGCGCTGCAGGAGGTCGATGCGACAACGCTCCCCCAACCTTGGCAGACGGTTCGAGACGCCATTGCTGACCTGCCCGATCCTGAGAAAAAAAGTTCCCCATTGATACAGGCACACCGATTTCAGCCTGGGGCAAGAAGCTACCCAGGCCATACAGGAAGCCCGTTGGATGAGCCAGCAAAAGCATTGAAAGCGGGCGATCATGGTGTTCCAGGTGGAGAAAACATGTTGCGCCGCCCTGACGGCTCGGTGCGTTATTTTACTGTTCGAGAATGCGCTCGCATTCAGACTTTTCCGGATAATTTCATTTTCGATGGCACATGGGGAGAAGTTATGCGGCAGCTAGGGAATGCTGTTCCTGTAAGGCTTGCACAGCATGTAGCTGAGAGCGTCTGTGAGATGCTGCGATGAAATAAAGGGAACTTTGCGGAATGGCAGTTAGGAAGTCGGTATCGGAACTTGATGCTTTACTCTTAGAGTTACACACGTTAGCGGATCGTGTCGCTGCTGCTGAAGCAGGCGATGATGTGCGAAGAACCAAACGTGCTCGTTTGACATTAGATGAGATCACTCGGAGGCTCTCTGCTGCGGCCGAAGAGCTTGATCCTATACTCCGGCCGACGTCTATTTTCGACCCTTCAGCCCCCAATACGGCAGGTCGAGTAGTCGCGTTGACTCTTGTGGCGCAACCTAGGCATCCGTTGTCTGAAATTCCAGATTTTTATGGGGCTGGAGTTTATGCAATTTACTACCGAGGTGATTTTGTCCCTTACAGGTTATTGTCGAATACAGATCACCCCATTTATATTGGGCAAGCTGCTCCCGATGAAGCGTCAGCTAAAGATGCTGTTGGTCAGGGCACGAAGCTTTCCGCTAGGCTAAGAGAGCACGCTAGAAATATTCGTAAGGTGGACTCGACGCTTAATATTAGCGACTTTGAGTGTAGATTTTTGATCGTGCAGAGTGGTTTCCAAACATCTGCGGAGAATTATTTAATTAATTTTTTTAGACCTATTTGGAACGCGGAAACCAAAGTTTGTTTTGGTTTGGGAAAGCACGGTGATAGTTCCGATACTCGTGCAAATAAGCGCTCTCCTTGGGATACCTTACATCCAGGTCGAACTTGGGCTGAGTCTACGGTCATCGATCAAAAACCGTATGAACAGATTGTTGAGCAAATAGCTGCTCATCTGGAAGTTAATAAGCCATACAAAGATATACACGAAATTTTTGATAGATTTATGGTTGATATGAAGCAAGTCGATAGCGATAGGTTCTATACGGCAACGAAAAAAGACATAGTTATTGAAGAGTCAGTGGGATCTACTTCGGTATAGGCGTTAAGCTTTTATTGTCTGTCACGGGATATGTTTTAGCTGCGTAGGGGGTGTTAAATATTAAAAAACGTCTTCTTAATTTCAGTGTCCAGAATTCATCCTTTCTCATTCTTTTGGATATCAAAAGGATAGTTAGGATGTAGTAATATCGAGTGGCTGAAGAACGTGATTTAATATGGCTATCCAAAAACCAAGTTATATGCTTGTATTGCCATCTCCATGGGTTATCGAGTTGCCAACGCCGCAGGATGGAGGTCTGCACCGTCTGTGCTTGCCTGATGTGGCGCTGCCGGGTGGCATTTGAGCCTGTGAGAACCCCCCTTAAAAATAGCTCCATGTCGAAAGGCTTGGTCATTTTCTGCCCCCGATATACGCAGACACCACATCAATTCGATTGTGGCCAAGCTCAATGCTGATCTGCTGGCGAGCGGCTTGATCAAGTCCACTATCTAGTCGATAACCGTCACTACCGTTTACAGGCGCTGGGTGGCCGGTGATTTCACCGTAGCGTTCGCACGCATAGGCGGCCCGTAGTTCGTGAAAGCCCTTTAGCCCATGGCTATGCAGAATTTCCCGGGCAGGGCAAACGACTTGTTGGATGAACTGTTGGTAGCTTTCGTTGTGAGCTAACAGGTTGCGGCTACTACGTGGTGAGACGTTTTGCGCGATATGCAGCGCAGTTCGGACTTGGGCTGTCGCGGCTATCCACCTTGGAGCTGATGCCCCTGATCGACCGCCTTTAGTCCCATCCTGAATATTGATCCGATTGAGCCTTTCCGCCTCAAGTTGCAATCTGGGCAGGTCGGCTAGGATCGCTTCACGCAGTCGCATACCGGTTTCACGTGCTAGGAGTACGATGGCGCAGATTCGGTGTTGCCCCTGTTCGCCAAGTGCCTGAGTGATGCGCTCAATGTGCTGTCGATCCTGCCCTTGTGGCGCGACAGTGCGGATCGTCGAGCGCTGCCGCCCTAACGTCTGGCTCGGGTTCAGGACTTTTACATACTGATCACCGCGCAACGCCGCCAGCGTTCGGTTGACGCTGGACAACCGGTTTTGCGCGGTGGCGATTTGGAGGTCGCCGTGGTCGATTTGCTGGCGCAAGTACTGGGCATAGTTGAGTAGCGTCTGCCGATCGATCTGCCGCGCATCGTTGTAGCCAGGACCTTGCTCGGACCGGCACCATTTAACGAACGCCAGCCAACGATCACTGTGGGCTTTGACCGTGGCGAAATGGCCGCCGCCGAACAGATCCTTGAGCGCCTGCGGACCGGCGTAGCTCAGTTGGCGACCATAACCAAAGTTGCGACCGTCACGCCTGCCGACCAGGGCCATCCTGGAGCTCCTTCGCCTGTTGGCGTAGGTAAGCCAATAGCTCGCGCCACTGGCCGTTCACGGGGGGAAGTTGGCCCCAGTCACTGGGACGAAAACACAGCCGGTTGTCCAGGCAGAACAACTCGGCACCTTCCTGGTGTAGGCACTCAATCAGATCACTGATGTGTGAGCTGTCCCCTTGGTTTTTGGCGACAGCGGCGACAGTGGCGACAAGCCCCGTGGTACCTGGCGTGGAGCGTGGCGACAAAGTGGCGACAGTGGTGGCGACAAGTTGTAAATGATGAGCGTTTTTCGCCTGGGCGCGCCGGTTGCGTAGGGCTTCATTGAGTCGAAACATGGCGCACCTCGAAGGAGTGGCCGTCGGTGCCCAGCCATTGATGAGTGATCAACTCGACCAGCAGGGCCAACGTGTGATGGCTGCTTTTGCGGGCGAAGCGCGGGCCGTTGCGCAACAGATCTCGAACCGTGAAACGGCACCACTGTTTTTCCTGCAGCCAACGCAGCAGCCGATCGGCTTCTTCCCGCTGGGTGTTGATCGGTTCCTGTTCGGTCAGCCGTTGGATCTCGGTCAGGTAGTAATCCATCAGCGAGGAAGCGCGCTGGATGTGGGTGACCTCGATCAGGTCGCGGTCTTCCAGTACCGCAAAGACGCCGGCGATTCGTAGCAGATTGTCTGCGGCCTTGGAGGCGCTGGGGCGCACGTTGGCCAGCTCGTCGAACTCGCCGAGTTGGGCTTCGATGGTGTCGTGCAGGTTGATCCACGTTTGCCGGGCCAGGCTTCTCAGGGGCAGGGCTTTGGGGTGTAACGCGCCATCGCTGCCGATCGTCCAGGGACGTTGCAGCAGGTCGGTGATTCGTTGGGTGTAGCGTTTGAGGCTGATGTCTTGGGTGAGATCCACCGGCTGATAAAAACGCTGTCCGGCCAAGCTCTGTGGCCAAGTGATCAGGCAACGGGCGAAGATGCCTTGGCCGTTGAGTAGCGGATCCTTGAGCAGTTGTCCCGCCAAGTAAGGTTGCAGCATCAAATGCAGACTCAAGCGCCGGTCATAGGCGCGCAGGCTTTCTCCTGCCATGGAACGAGAGCGATCGATGGGGTTGCCGTCCCATAGCGAGGACAGAGTGGTCACGGCCTTGAGGCGGTTGTCCCGGCTCATGGTGCTGCTGCCGAGGAATTGGCCGCCCTCGTCGCTGAACAGCCCCATGCTGGGCAGACCCAAACACAGGCTTTTGGTCAGGGCTTCTATGGTCGGTTCGCTGCTGATCAGTCTTGGTGCTACGGGCTCTGGCTCTATCTGGATTGGCCTGTCGGTGTGGCTATCGATCGTTGCCATCTGCTTCTGAGATTGCGCAAGTGTGGCGCGATAGCGACTGAGTTTTTCGCGGTAGGCCTGCCATTGCAGGCGTTCCCATTCGCGGGCTGGCTGCAAGGCCAGCTTATCCACCGCCGTTTTGCGATCACCGGAAGCCGCAATAGTGAGCAGGTACAGTGACAGCGGATAGACCCGGCCATCCAACTGCACATTGGCATGCCCCTGAGTGGCCAAGGCCGAGGTAGCCAGCACCGATTGCGCCGCCATGGCCTGCGGCACACCCATTACTTCGGCCATGCGCTCGACGGCCGGTCCCAGCAGATCACCGAGGGCGGCCACCGGATAATCTAATGGCGTCGGGTTGGCCTCCAGCAAGGGTTGCGGCGGCAAGCTCCAGGTTGATTGCAGCATCATCTGTCTCCTGTTCAGCAGTTGTTTCCCTCACGCTCCCGCCACGGATGTTGAGTGTTATCAGGGATAAGGCCCCTGCGACCTGTGAGGGTGTTCACTGACGCGGAACGGACGGCTCTGTACGACCAAGAGCGCGGGCATTTCCCATCGATCTGGCCTCCTGAACGCATCCGAAGATGCGGGCGGGTGGAGGCTGCACCGGTTGACGAATCCGGCACCGCGAGATCATGGGCGGGAGGAGGGCATCATCGTCGCGAGCGGGGCATGCCTGACTGTCAGTCAGGTGCAGCCTGTCCTGGGCTGCAGCACCGTAGCCAGCGTTAATGCGAGATGTGTCGAATCGGTTTTGTCACGCCGATTGTCACGCGGTGAGTTGCCGCAGAGCCCGATCAGACGTGGTCTGCAGCAGGGTGATGAGCGCCCGTCTCTTTCCGGGAGAAAGAGACGGGCGCAGTCTGGCGCAGCGGGATGGGCCAAGGGAGGAGGTTGCTGCAGGGCAGTAGGTGATGAAGCATGCAATCTGCTGCACAGATTGGCGAAGTAGGCATCCATCACAAGGGTGTTGTGATCGTGCGAGCTACCGGACGCTGATCGCACTTGGGGTTGAACCGCCACGGTGTGGCGTAGCCTTGAAGGCTCTGGCTACCTGGGCTGGTGCTGTCAATGACAGCGATCCATGCGCCAGTAACTACGCGGGTGAACAAAATCGGTCAAGCCTTTAACCGAAGCGAGCGACAAAAGTGGCGACTGTCGCCACATATGTCGCCACGTCCAAAGCCACGGTGGACGGGGCTTGTCGCCGCTGTCGCCGCTGTCGCCAGTATCCGTACCAACAGATGTTTGGTGGTATGAGGAGTGGCAAGCCGACCCACTGCCGTCGTTCCTACGAACCTCACAGAGGCGCGACGTATGAGGAACCCTGAGTGTCTTAGTGATGCTGACATCGCGAAGCTAAACCTCCGGCAGGCGGCGTGAGCGAGCTCACTTGGCCGGAGCTTTCCGAGTAAACCGCAATGGGCCAGATGTGTCTGGCCCATTTCTCTGCAAATAGAACGCCTAGCTAACTACCACACTCATGTATGTAGGCCAGTCGCCGCCAGGGTGCATCTGAGCAGACTTGTATTTTTCAAGCATTTGCAGCGCTTGGTTCTCATGATCAGCGCGGAAGTTAAAACTCATCTGATCTCGATAAGGCATCTTGCCCCTCCAGTAACCCATTCCTTGGTCTAGGAAGATTTTGCAGCGTTTGCCAGATAC
This sequence comes from Pseudomonas sp. IT-P44, assembly GCF_949768225.1. NCBI lineage: Bacteria > Pseudomonadati > Pseudomonadota > Gammaproteobacteria > Pseudomonadales > Pseudomonadaceae > Pseudomonas > Pseudomonas sp. IT-P44. The sequence goes on from NZ_CATKQM010000014.1 coordinate 24,259, forward strand.
CCAATCTACCGTGATGACCCTTCCATGTTGAATGTCTTTGTTTCGATCTTTGATTTGAATCTCTGGCGATATTGAAAACTGGCTGCCCAACCAAAGCTTAAGGAGGGCCTCTTGGTCGTTCGCATGCATCCAGTCGTGACTAATTTGGCTACTAAATTGATCTCCACTTGGTGCAAGGGTCTGGATGCGGAGGGACTCAAGCTTTTCGTTTCTAAAGAAAGCGAGAAAGCCGCTTAGCAACATCAGCGACCATGGAGACTTCAAATATCGGTCGGAATAGCTAACGACCGACGCTTGGTCCGTGGCGATTAGGTCTGCAAGCTCGGGAGCGTGCTCCTCAATAAGAGTTGTGAGTCGCTTATTCAAACTGTTGATAGGTCCATCAAGCTCACTTGTGATTTCGATGACCCTCGCATCTTGTTCTCGTTGTTGCCAGCGCTGAGTCTCAATCGACTCGCCAAAGCAAGGAGGCATATGGTTGCTGCTAGCCCAGACTATTCCGTCGTTGGTGTTCAGCCAGGCTGCTCCCGGAGTCGCAGCAGATAGATCGCTACTGAAGAGACTCTTCGTACCCATTCTGGATTGTATTTGGGCTACCAAATATGGTTTTTTTCGCGAGCTAGATTCGTCCAACTCCTCAAGCTCAATACCAAGATTCGCGAGGTCAAAAAGGGTGTTTTTCTGTTCTTTGCTTAAGGCAGTACCCGAAGAAATTGCCAGCTTCACGTTGAGTTTGTCAGCAATAGCCCAGGTCAATATTTTTTCGCGGAAGTAGGGGTGGTCCAGATCCCAGTCCTCTACGTCCCCTCTCATTATCAGCAAAAGGGAGGTGCTGTTATCATTTCGGTCTGCCGAATTGATCGCTGAACTCAAATAGCGGATTGGACCGGTCGAACAATAACTGGAGCCTGGTACATCCCCGAACTCTTTCGGCAGATTGAGGTGTTCGATTAGGCCAGACTCAGTTAACCACGCGGTGGCGCGTTCACGGTCTAGCTCTTCTCGCTCAACTCGACTGTCTTGGCCTGCTAGGCAGTGTGAGCAGACGTTTTCACAGTTCACTGGACAGTGCAGTTTCCCCAATGTTTTCCGCAATAATTCGGTGGTGTCACCTAAGCCGGCTAATACAAACCCCGCGCCCCCGCTCACCTCGTCAAAAAGCTGGATAACGGTTCGGCCTTGGCCGCTTTCGAGGTCGCGATCAAGACGGAAACCGAACCCCATTTCGGTACTGGCGATACCTAGCAGCTCGGCGATTACTTCGCGGATTGCTACGGCAAGGGTTGTTGCTATGGTTTGTTCAGCAATGCTGTCCCCGAGCCACATACCCGTTTGGGGGCTTCTCAGATAAAGCTCCATTACATCAGTGCGAATTTGGTAGCCGAGAAAGAGGTTTGGTTTAACCGCTGAGCCTGGACAGTCGAAATCTTTACGACTGCCTGTTATACCTCCCACTGGACGGTGGAATTGATCAGGAAGCAAGTTTTTAGGAATGTCTCCTGATGCCAGCATTGAATCTGCGCGTCCACAGGTCAAACACACGGCATAACCTTTCTCGTTTTCGCCGGAGGAGTGGTGGAACACGCTACCTTCGTGGCCAAATCGGACAAAGCCGCAACGTTTGTCGGGCAGCGAAATCGTCTCACCAGTCAGTTGAATGCGTGGACGCTCAACCCTAATAAATTTCTGTGAGGTGATGTCGTTTGTGGTGGCTTCATAGAAGTCGGTTACAAAGCCGCCAGGGCGGAGCACCATTCGACGTTCGCTGGGTTGAATTGCATGAGCACAATGGGAACACGTCAACTCAGAGCTATTGGTATAGGCGTTTTCGATAACACCTGTCGCACCACAATTTGAGCATCGCCATGCGATATCAAATTTCTGCGCTTCGTTTACTTGGCCCGACGCGTGCCACTGCAAGCTGACCCCAGCAGAGCGATAGACGCGTCCATCTATTACGACTTGTGATCCTGGTGCATATTCGCGAATTGCAATGTTTAAGCCGCGAGAAGGCAGCTCCTTGTTGTTAAAAATACTGTCCTCACGACTTTCAGGATGATTTCGTTGATGCTTGAAGTCCTCAATGTTGTAAGTATTGAGTGTCACTACATCCGTAGGAAATCCATACCCGGGAAGGAATGCACGGGCCGCAAGATCTCGCAGCAAGTATTCACCTTCGTGACGCTTTTTCTCTAGTTCCAGCGCTTTTCTGTAAGGCTGATCGGTCGCAGCTTGTAGCTTGGAGTGGAGTTTTCGAGACTCTTCGAGCCATCGTTCTTCGAGGTTGCGCACGCCTTCCTGCGTTTCAGTGGCGATTGAGCTGATCAAGCGCCCGTCCAGACAGGTCCCGCTGACAAGACGTTTGATCGGATCTGAAAACTCCTCCGGACAGCTTGCAAGCCAACTCTTGAATTGCTGGCAGGGTGAGTCGTCGCCACCAAAAAACCACTGGAGGGTAAGCCTCGTCCGGTCTCCGTCACTACTGGTTTTGGACTTTAGAAAAATCGACAACAGCAGCGAATTCACGTGTCTTTGAACAATGCGGGAAGAGCTCAGTGTGATGGTAGGGGCTGGAATGACTGTGACAAATGGCCATTTGGGCTGTGCAAAGGCGCGCTGATTGTGAGGGTCAGCTTTACATAGGGTGTATGCAATGGCACGGGCCTCACCACGTCGTCCCGCACGCCCGGCGCGCTGCAAATAATTTGCGGGATGCGGCGGCAAATTGTTCATCACTACGGCAGAAATACCGCCGATATCAACACCCATCTCCATGGTCGTGGAGCAGTTGAGTACGTTGACATCGCCCTTTTTAAAAAGCTCCACATAATCATCAAGTCTTTGGGCAGACTGCTGGGCCGAATGCTCTGCGGTTCGATAGTAGAACCCGCCTTCCACAGTACGGTCGCTTATATCGGTCCAAAGGTTCTCCGATCGCAGGTGCTGGATGACCGGGTCTTGTAAAACTTGCTCGCGAATCTGTAACTGCTTAGCGACGGGACTACCGTCTATTTGGAGGGCGGCCAGTGAGGCGAGTTGTATTTTATGACAACGGTAGTCCTGCGGGCGCAGTTTCATCGGCAGATAGGGCGTCAATCCACGAAACGTTGAGTCGAAAATACGGTGTGTTATGGGGCAGACCCAACCCTCTTCTAGTAGCGAAAAGCTTAGGGTTTCTAGTTTTAGGCGATGACCGGGGTCGGCAGACTCGAGGATGTGTGTATGCGTAAGGGCGGCCCACGCTGCCTCTAGCCAAGCGTTGATTTTGTCTGCATCCGTATTGATTGTTCGATTCAATCCGGTTGCCTGCTCAAGCAGCTTTACCAGCCGATGCGGATTGCCGGATTTAATTTGAGGCCATTTTTTAATCGTTGTACTTTCTTCCATCTCGTTTTTTGGAGAAAACAGCGATTTGGGAGTAAACCTGCTACCCATCCAGGACTGCATGTCACGATCCATGTTTATAAAGGTGTTTTCGCGCACGTAAAAATCAAGTGCAACCTTAAGGAAGTCGTGCCAGTCCTCCAGAGTTAAACTAGTTCCACTGGCCGAAAACGGTCCGGTTGCAGGTACTCCTCTAGTGGCAGTCCACATAGGGGGGGTAGAGGTAATCTCTTTTAAACCTCGGTAGGTAACTTTGACCAGGCCGAGAGTTTCTGTGCTGTTTTGATTTTTTGGGCGTCGAGCAAATTCCCGAGCCAAGAGCAAGCGAGCCATGGTTGCACCACCTTGGCTTCCGTCAAAGAGAACGGGATTGGCGTAGCGGTTATAACGCAGGATTGACTGTTCAACATCTTTAGACGCAGCTAACTCCTGAACCATGTCCCCCCAGTCGACACTGGCGACTCGCTTTTGTGGGGAGCCGCCGGAGCGTAATGCATTCGCTTGTCTACGAAGTTCTGCGGCCATTACCCCCATCCCCAATTTTTCCAAACCTTCCGCTTGAACCATCAGCTCCGTGAAATCGCCAGTGGGAACATCTTTAGGTTCAGCATCAGCCTTGGCCTGGGCATTTCGTAACGTCTCAAACACCAAACCACGCAGACGCGAACGCTCTGCCTCTTGTTGCATTCGTACCGCCATGCGGGCAGTGCCTTGACGGCTGTCGGTAAAGGTAATCAGCTTGCGGCCGCGGCCGGGTAGCTCTTCTGGGGAGCGTCCGTTGCTATCATCTTTTTCCGCATCCGGGCAGAACTCCAAGACCGTTGGGACGGCATTCGCGACGTAGAAAGGCGCGCCCAGATAGGCCTTTCTCAGAAAGCTTTTGTTGTTCGGCAAATAGTGGTCACAGTGGCTACAGCAGGCTTCTTTGTCTTCCGCTATGACAATGTTGATAGGGCGTTTTGCGTTAGTGGCACACATACCGTGTGTGTCGAGATCGAGACTAACGGTAAGGAAAGGGTCTTGTGCCACCTGCAAACCAGCAATCACAAGGCGTTGCACTGGCGTCCTATTGGAGGGACCGCTAACTTCACCTCCAGACGATGCCTCTTCTTCTCCGTTCTCGTAGCTGAGAGAAAACTCATCACCTGCGTATGGGCTTAGCTGATGAAGTACGCCGTTTCGATCCTCCGCAATCAAATGCGGGGTTTTACAGTCATCGCAAAAGCCCAGCTCGTAAACAGGCGCTTTGCATTCGCAAACTGCGCGCTGATTCACGTAAACGTTACCGAACGGCCAATCTTTCAGATGCTTGGATTTGGCACTGCAATTCACATCAACACAGGACCAAAGGCCATGAAGCATCCTCTGGAAAAGGTGCGCGCGTAGTTTTAGGAAGGGAGGGCCATTTTTTTCGAGCCGCGTGCCAGTTAAAACATCAAGCCAACCTAATACCTCCTGCTGCTGTTTTAGCCTATTTCCAGGTTTTAGCTTCGATTCAAGCGCAACAAGCAAGTCATCTAGGTCGAGCGGTTTAGCTGAGTTAACAATGGCATGCCTTAATGATCTAGCAGTTGAACTTTGACCAAGGGCATCGAATCGGGTGGATGACACTTCATGTTGGGGTTCGATGGATTGAACCTCCTCGAGCGGAATGTTTTGTTCTTGAGAGTTAAACAGGATATCAGGCCAAACACGGGACCCACCGATTACTTCGACCTGCTCAAGCCTTACTCCGGCCAGATCCGCGAGATACCGTTTCAACTTATTTTCGGCATCCACATCAGCAATGGTGGCTGATGTTGCAACAAAGCGAATTTGTTCTGGGGTTTTACCAAAGGCCTGGACAACTCTACGCAGTAGTAGGGACATTTCTGCTGCTTGGGAACCAACGTAAGTGTGCGCCTCATCAAGGACTATCCAGCGCAGGGACTGCTGCTGTTTTGAAATTTCCAGAATCGGATTGTCTACTTGGCGGACCAGCATGTACTCGAGCATTGTTGCGTTGGTCATCAGTATCGGCGCAGGTTCTTTACGCAAGAGTTCCCGTGACAAAATTTGATTTTGTTTCAGTACTTGAATCTTGCGAACTACACCTTCGCGCTCTTCAGTTTTACCGTTGTACAAGCAAAACCGAATATCTTTGCCGTACTCGCGCGTCCATGCGTCCAAACGCTCCTGTTGAGAGTTGATTAGGGCGTTGAGAGGATAGAGGAACAGCGCTCTCACTCCGACCAAGGGCGTCTGTTTCAGATCACGCTCACGGATTAGATCCTCGAGGATTGGCACCATAAAACACTCAGTTTTACCCGAGCCGGTACCGCTGGTGATGATGGCAGAGCGAGGTTCCTCGCTGAGTAAAGTACGCCACGCGTGAAGCTGGTGTGTATATGGATGGGCGTCTCTTGGAAAAACATAGGCGTGTGCATTTTGTAGCGTATTAAGCAGGCTTTTGGAGAGCAATGAGCCCTCTAAATCCTGGAGGCGTTCTTTTGACTCTTTCCAGCCAAACGTGTGCTCGAAAACAGGAGGCGCTAGGAAGCAGCCGTCGGCCCCCAGCTCATCTACCATTTTCTCGCTTAAATGACGGCGAAGCCCTGAGTCGTTGACGCCCAAGACGCCCAGAGTCGCTTCCCTCGTGCGGTTAAGACTTTGCTCGATCAAGTCCCTGAAAAAACGCATTGAAACTCCTTATGCCCCGTCTTCAGAGGCCAGCAAATAGGAGACCATCAGAGCATGAGTCGGCGCGAACCAGCCCTGACGGTCGAAATCAGATACCAGACGAATTGCGAATTTCAGATACGCCATAGGCACAGGCAAATCGTTTAGCGTTGCCTTTCCTGCAGTCACGTAGGCCAAAAAAATTGGTAAATAGGAAACAGCCTTGGTGAAACCAACGGGTGTGATTTCTCTCAGGAAGGCAGGTATCGGAGTCTGGAAAATCCAGTTGGTCAGCTCCACAGTGAGATCTGTAGGCCACTTAGTGTTGGACGCGTGTTGTTGACGTAATGCTTGGTTCCAACCCGGTACTACCAATTGAGGAGGAATCTTCGTGAGGCTGTTTTTGTTACCGGTGCGCAGATAGTCGCCCAGATAATCGAAGCCCGAAACTACCAGGCGCAATACCGCGGCGCGATTGGACTCCAGGCTCGTAATGAGACTTTCTGGGAAACCAGTGGCCACCAATCCTTCCAGAAACTGCACATGAACCTCTGCCCACACAGGCAGAGGAATCGCCTCCCAGATAACGGCCAATTCGTCGCGAATTCGGCCGCAAAATACTTCATCCATCTCAAGCCGGAGGACAGCGAAAGCCAGAGCTTCCGGATTTCTTGACAGCGCTCTCCAGCTCTCAAAAGAAGATAAGGGTAGGTGTGCGTAGTGTTGCTTCAAATCCGCCAGGTATTGCCAACCGCTATGACCAAACTCTTTCGCCATAGCGGCAATTTGCTGGCTGATAGCGGTGGGGTTGGTTTTCGGGTGAAAGACTTGCGTGGCTCTATGCAGCGAGAGAATCTCAGCCGCCCCGTCGGTGGTGGTGGCGTCGGAAAGGAAGAGGGCAGGACGGAACTGAGTTTTACACTCCTTGGCTGGGTAGATCAGCCAAGGGCCTTTACGGTGCATAGTGTTCGGTATATCGAACTGCCCTGTGCCCACGTTTTGGCTCTTACGTTCATCAAGCTGGATTGGCGATTGCTTTGGATCAGAAAGAAGCATCGCTTCGACTAGGACGCAGTCTAAAATTTTTTCTGCGTCCATCTCGCAGATCGTAAGTGTGTCTCGACTCTCCCATTGAAGGCGCCCGTTGTAGCGTCGAATACTTAGGCTAAGAAGACGTTGCTCTGTTTCCAGTGTGAGCTTAATGAATGCGTCCTGCTCATCAACGGCACCTAGCATTTGCAACATGTCGTTTTGGTAGCTGAATAAATTCAGCAACGTTGGTGTAGAACCTACCTTGATCTCGTAGTGTCGCTTGGGGTGCGGCGTGGCCTCGCAAACCAATTCCATTTGCATATGGAAGCTTTGGCCCTGAATTAGCCCTGAGGTTAGCGTGATGCGGTGCCCGATTAACTGGTTTAGCGTGAGTTCACGTACCCGCGAAGGGGTGTCGTCGGGTGCTATTAGTCGCGCCCCTTGGTAGGGATAAGGCAATCGAATTTGTAGGGGCTGGCTGCCACCTATCCGACCAACCTCCAGCGTAAAACTGGCAGGAGGTGTTTCTCCTAGATGGTGAAGGCTGAATGTGGCGCATTGCTCTGAGTCCAATCGCTTGGCCGTCAAGAGATTGCTGCCAACCTTTAAATCGAGCTGTAGGGCGCCTTTGATCTGCAACCGGGCTGGCTTTTCGTTGGCCTCCGGAAAGAGTGAGAGGCTAAATTCTTTAGGCAATACCGCGAAACGACGTTGTAAAAGCATTTTCCCAGAACGACTCTTGAGGGTATAGCGCACTACCCCTGTGGGACCGATACGACGAAGACTATCCAGTGGCTGTCCATTGGCAAACTCTTGAATCTCGTCGGCCCCAAATGCATAGCCATCGGGCAACATAAGCCGTGGCCAACCCAGATATGTGACACTTGGATTGCTGTCGTAGATCCCCTGAGTACCAGCAAGTGTTGGTTCGTTTTGATCGCTTTGTGCTTGATTAAGCTCAATCCGGTAATGATCTGTGCCATTCAGTAGAGACAAATCGGCCGAGGTATCTAGCCACTGGCCGCCCTCGCTGTCTTTAGCCAGTAACTCAGGAGCTGCACCTTCGGATGAGATTTTAAAACCAACTGGGAGGCGAAGCCGGGCTAGGTTTCCCGCCATGCAGCAAGAGGAAGTCCCAACTAGTTGCCAGCGATCCGATCGCTGCTCAAAAACCAGCGGTGTTTCCTGGAGATCTAAAGCACTGCCGTCAAAATGGAAGCACTGGACCATGCGTCCATTGTCGAGCAAGCGAAGTGTCACTTGTTCGTCCAATCGGCGTCGTTCCAGCGTGACCTGGGGACTTGAGAAACGAACCGTCAGCTTGTCTCCAGTCAACTGGCCATAAACGGCCGCGCCGCGAGCGAGTATGTGTTCACCCTCGTAATAGGCCAACTCCAGTCGAGTACTAGTTAACTGCGCGACGTCGATGGTGAAGGTTTTCTCAATTGGTAGAGTCAACACCGTTCGAATCTTCCATTCTGGAAGCACTCCTTGCAGGAAGTGTTCACAGGTGAAAGCCTTAGCGCGTTCGAGAACTTCTTTTCTACCTAGACGCACTTGCTCCGCGTCACGCAGCCAGTCGTTAATCAGACCTCTAGCGTTAGTTTCGTCGAGAGGAATCGGAAAAGCCCCCGTCCACTCAGGGGCTACTTTATCCAGGTAGGCAGCGGGATCTTTATGGTTCTTCAGTGGATATTGCTCGGCCAGATACATCAACTGCTGAACGATGCCAGCAAGCAGCTGACGGGTCTCTAGGTTACGAAACGAAGAGGGCAACTCGTCTTCATAGTCAGCTATGAGGTCGGCAGTGGTGCGGCGATTACCTTCGGTGCTAAAGAAGTTTTTAATTCCGCGTCTTACGGCTTTACCGAATCCGTGCGAATCTTTTTGGACCAAGGGCCAAGGCAACCCTCCTTCAGCAAAGAGGGAACCCAGCCAATCTCGGCCGTTTTCACGGTAGCGAACGGGGCGCTTCCAGTACTCTAATCCCTTGCTGGTTAGGTCTGAATGCTGGGCTTGCGAAAGCGAGACAGAAAGTTCGGCTTCTGCACCGGACCACGACCATGAACTGTTGTAGTTTCTACGGTACTGCTCACTGACGAACAGGCAAAAACAGCCTCCCAAATGAAGAACATGGAGCGGATTGCTTGCTCGACAGAGGTTCTGGCGAAGCAAATTTCGTAGCGATCCGTATTCATGCTCTGAGAGTTGGTAGCTATAAAGAGGCTTTCCGCTAGGGCCTTTGAATAGCTCGCGATTGAGCAAAAACTCGCTCAACCAAGCTTTTAATGGATTTGTAATGTTGTTGTACGCGGTCATAACGCAAATCCTTTCGCTTACCGTTTCAGACTTATCTGGGAGTCAGATGTCTTGCTGGTTGTCTGGTCCCTGTCTCCGTAGCACTTTGCCATCCTCTTCGCGCGAAATGCACAAGTCAAGGCGTGTCTCGGGGGAGATGCTCAGCCGTCCGTCGCTCTAGGCATTTGGTACATCCGGTTTTTGGATGCTATCTATGGAGAATGGATGAAGCGTGTCGATCTGACATTTAGCAACTCCTAATAGGCTGCTCTGCACTTGGCACACCAAACCCGCATAGCTTGCCAAGACTATGGCTTCTACTGTTGTTGCCTCTCAGGTTTCTCACGAGTTGTCGTCGACCTTTTTAGTTTGCGGGTGAACTGGAGCAGATGTGGCATATACGGCCCAGGCATCCATCAACTCGCGTCGCTTATCAAAAAAGTCAGATCGGGAATAGGCACTCTCAGTTTCGCCGCGTTCATCATGGGCCAGGGCCAGCTCGCAGATCTCCCGAGGGAAGTGTGTCTTCTCACCAGCCCAGTCCCGGAACGTTGAGCGAAAACCGTGTCGAGTGATGCCTTCATAGCCGAGCCCGTGCAGTAAATTACGAATACCATTAGCATGCATGACACCGCTTCGACCGCGCCCAGGGAACACGTATGGGCTTTCGCGGCTGAGCTTGGGAAGATTTTTGAGCAGTGAGACGACCTCGGGGGCGAGTGGGATAGCGAAGGCCTGGCGGGTCTTCATTCGCTCGTCTGGTAAAGACCAGCGGCCAGCTTCAAGGTCGAATTCATCCCAGCGTGCAAATCGGACCATATGTGAACGGGCACCTGACAGGATCAGCAACTGAGTCGCGATAGAGACGTGACTGGGATCCTTGCGCAACGCTTCCATTAATTTCGGTAGGTCCTGCCATTTCAATGCAGGATGATGCTGGCGTTTGCGAGCTTTTTTCTTCTCGTTGCGGCTGAGCAGATTTTCTAGATGACCGCGCCAGCGAGCCGGATTCTCTCCAGTCCTGAGGCCTCGGGCTCTGGCAGCATCGAGGATCTGTTCGATTTGCCCACGTACTTCGTCAGCCGTCCGCGTTTTGCTTGACCATAGTGGCTGAAGTACTTTGATCAGATGCTTGGTCTCGACCTGGTCAGCTGACAGCCTCCCTATAGTAGGAAAAGCATAGAGCTCGAGTTTCCTCAGCCAGCCCTTGCGCCATTTCTCCGACCAGCTTGATCCATGGGCGTCTCGGTAGTCAGCGGCCAGCTTCTCGAAGGTAATCAGCTGCGCCAGCTCCCGGCGTGCGGCTTCCCGCTGAGCGGCTTGTTCAGCCTGTCGTTTTGCGAGTGGGTCAGTGCCATTGAGAATCTGGACTTTATTTTCATAGGCGGCTGCGCGGGCCTTTTTCAGGTCGAGCTGAGGGTAGCTCCCCAGACCCATCTCCCTGCGTTTGCCGTTCAATTGAAAGCGGAGTACCCAGGTTTTTCGTCCTGAGGGTTTCACCAAAAGACGAAGCCCTTCACCGTCTTCGTACGTCCCAGCCTCAACCAAATTTTTGACTTGATTGGCGGTCAGTTTGCCCATTTTTTCGCCCTCTGTTCCCCCACTTGTTCCCCCACTTGCGCGTGGAACACCTCGGATCAAAACGGAAGTCACAGGAGCGAAAATAGGCTGAAACCCTTGATCTAGCAAGGCTCTCGCGGTTTTCAGTAGATGAGAGTGGCTTTCAAAAAGACATTAAAAAGCCGGCTTGTGGCCGGCTTCTCGGGGACTGGCTTGGTTCATTTTTGGTAAACCGCGCCAGCCTTCAAAACGTACACCCGGATCTTGCGTCCGGCTGTGGGACTCGGCGAGAAAATCATCTGCCTTGTCGGTGCGATCGGAGCCGCGGGGCGGGTCGATGCGCAAATGTGGGGCGCAGCATACTGATTTTTTTGGGGAATTCCCAGTGTGGTGTGCGGGGTAGAGCTGTTAGTTGCTTGGGATCGGGTAGCTGATCCGGGTTTTGAGGTGAATGTTCCACCGCCTTCGCGGGCAAGCCCGCTCCCACAGGTACTGCGCAATCCCTGTGGGAGCGGGCTTGCTCGCGAAAGAGGCGGCGCGGTGTTACAGGAACGGAATGGGTGGGCGACGTTTGTTCAGCGTCGACCACCAAAACACCCAACCCAACACCCGGATGTTCTGCTCTTCGATTTGCGCAGCCCTGAAAGTCTCATCCGGGTACTCGGCGCTGTTGTGGCTGCGCATTCGCAATCCATTGCCCGGCATTCGGTGCAGGTACTTGATGCGCAGCATCCCGTCGTGTTCGATCGCGTAAATTTCTCCATCGACAATCTGGGTCAGGCCGCGATCGATGGCGATGGTTGAGCCGTCTTCAATTTTCTCGGCCATGCTGTTGCCGATCATGTAGGCGCAGATGGCATCTGCATGGTTGATTTCCAGGGAATCGAGGTGGCTGCGGGGTAGGCGGATGGGGTGGCTGGTATCCTCGACCACGTGGGTTTTGCTGGAGCCGGGAGCGACGGGCGCTTCTTTGTAAAAGGGCAATTCGACATCGGTGGGTTCGATGACGGTGTAGATGCCGCGGAGGGCCTGGGCGTCGAAGGTGTTGCCGGTGTCGCTGACCAGACGCAGGTGTTTGGCGTCTTTCGGGCCTTCGAGATATTTGAGCCACTCGCTGTTGACCGAGAGCTTTCTGGCGACGGCTTCCATGCAGTGATCGGGCACACCGCGGGTGTACCAGTTGTGGACGTTTTGCGGCGCCGTGCCGAGGTATTCGGCGAATCCGGTCGTCGTGATGTTCGCTACTTTGAGGAGCGCTTTAAACCGTGGACCGCTAGTGTTTTTTTTCTTCATAGGCACGAGTTTACGGGCGTATGGCGAGGCTTTGAATAAACGAACCGTTCAAAATACGAGGGAAATTTAAGACCGGATGTAAGACGTATCGAGTAAAAATTAAACAAGAAAAAACCGATTCACCGGATGGTTAAACGACACGTTTAAAAGCTTTTCTGCGGGCACAAAAAACCCCGGATAAACCGGGGTTTTTTCAAGTCGTCAGTGGCGCAAGGCCAGTGGCGTCTCAGCCTTTGTAGGCAGCAACCGACTTGGTGATCGCTTCGCGGGCGGCGTCTGCACCGGCCCAGCCTTCGATTTTCACCCATTTGCCTTTTTCGAGGTCTTTGTAGTTCGCAAAGAAGTGCTCGATCTGCTGAATCAGCAGGGCTGGCAGGTCGGTGTATTCCTTCACGTCGACGTACAGCTGGGACAGCTTGTCGTGTGGGACTGCGATGACTTTGGCATCGCCGCCGCCGTCGTCGGTCATGTTCAGGATGCCGACCGGACGAGCGCGGATCACGGAGCCTGGAGCAACCGGGTAAGGGGTCACGACCAGCACGTCGAGGGGATCACCGTCGTCAGCCAGGGTGTTCGGGATGTAACCGTAGTTGGCCGGGTAGAACATCGGGGTGGCCATGAAACGGTCAACGAACAGGCAATCGCTGTCTTTGTCGATTTCGTATTTGATCGGCGCGTGGTTGGCCGGAATCTCGATAGCGACGTAGATGTCGTTCGGCAGGTCTTTGCCAGCCGGAATCTTGCTGTAGCTCATTGGGCGGTGCCCCCGTTAGTTGACCAAAAACACTTGGCCGGATTGACCAAAAAGTGGCGGCGATTATAGGCATATTCCGCCGATCACGCTACGGATCAGAGGTCGTGTAGACCTTAGTCGTGTGCCTGATAGACAGGGTTCTCGGCCAGAAGTTGCCGCAGACGCGCCAGTGGATCCTGCCGGTAAAACAGCCTCAACTGTTCATACACCTGTGGATAAGCCTCATACAGCAAATCCGGGGCACTGAAGAAGTATTCGCTGGTGACCGCGAAGAACTCGGCGGGGTTTTCCGCGGCGTAGGGGTCGATGGCGGTTTCGGCGTCCGGGTTGCGCTCCAGTTGCCCGTCGAGGTCGTCGTAGGCCTCTTGCATGACCCTGGCCCAGTCGCTGACGCGCATGTCGGCGTGCAGCGGCGGCAGGCCGTTGGCGTCGCCGTTGAGCATGTCGAGCTTGTGCGCGAGTTCGTGGATCACCAGGTTGTAGCCTTCCCAGCCACCACTGGTCATCACGCCGGGCCAGGCCAGGATGATCGGGCCTTGCTGCCAGGCTTCGCCGCTGTGTTCGCCGTCCCACTCGTGTTCAACGCCACTGGCGTCGCGATGGCGCTGCGGGCTGAGGAAGTCGTCGGGGTAGAGGACGATTTCGTGAAAACCCTGATACCAGTTCAGATCGCCCAGCTTCAGCAACGGTAATTGCGCCTGGGCGGCGAGTAGCAAACGCTGCTCCTGATGGAGTTCGACGCCGGGCAGGGCGGTCAGGTGTTTGTCGTCGAGAAACAGTACGCAGGCTTCGCGCAACCACTGGTCTTCAGCCGCGCTGATGCCGTCGAGGAAACTCAGGTGATGGCGCACCCGCTGCCACATATCGTCGGCAATCGGGTGCCTGGCCAGGATGCGCCGGCGACGCCAGGCGCTGAGCGACCACATCGTTCAGTGTGGTTCGGCTTTGGACGCGGCGCTGCCGAAGCGGCTGCGAATCACGCCGATGATCATCGGCACCAGTGACAGCAGAATGATGCCCACTACCAGCAGCGAGAGGTTTTTCTTGATGAACGGTACGTTGCCGAAGAAGTAACCGAGGGTCACCAGACCGCCCACCCAGAGGATGGTGCCGATGACGCTGAAAAAGAAGAAACGCGGGTAAGGCATTTTCGCCACGCCGGCGACGAACGGAGCAAAGGTGCGGATGATCGGCAGGAAGCGCGCCAGGGTCACGGTTTTGCCGCCGTGCTTGTCATAGAAGTCGTGGGTTTGTTGCAGGTAATCGCGGCGGAAAATTTTCGAGTTCGGGTTGCTGAACAGTCGCTCTCCCGCCGTTCGTCCGATGATGTAGTTGGTGCTGTCCCCGAGGATCGCCGCCAGCATCAGCAGGCCACCGAGCAATACCGGGTCCATGCCGCCACCGGCCGCCACGGCGCCGGCGATGAAAAGAAGGGAATCGCCCGGCAGGAAAGGCATCACCACCAGGCCGGTCTCGCAGAAGATCACCAGAAACAGGATGGCGTAGATCCATGGCCCGTAGTTGTTTACCAGCAAGTCGAGGTAAACATCGAGATGCAGGATAAGGTCGAGCGGGTTGAAATCCATGGAGGCACCTGTGGTGACGGCCCGACTCGGCAGGCCTGTGCGGATGACTTCGCGTAAGGCTACAGACGGGTGTAGTTTTTCTTACAAGCCGGAAAGGTCGGCATTATACGGGCTGAGAAGTGAAAAGCGCGTCGAGTTTGTAGCGAGGAGTGTCGCGCAAGACCGGCGGCGCGGTCTGCTTTTTTTTGTAGGAGCAGCCGGTCGACGCTCGATTGCTCGCGAAAGCGGTCGAGCATCCGGCGGATATGCTGAATGACATACCGCTTTCGCGAGCAAGCTTCGCTCCTACGAGGGCTCGGTGCGGATCAAAGCTCGTCGCTGATCGGCAACACGTAGTTTTTAAACTCAGTGTCTTCCTTGAATCCGATGGATTCGTAGGTTTTCTGTGCGATTTTGTTGTCGCTGCTGGTGGAAACGCGCATGCGCACGGCATTGGTTTCCTTGGCCATTTTTTTCGCGGTGCGCATCAGGTTGTCAGCCACTAACTGCCGGCGGGCGTCTTCGGCGACATAAATGTCGTTGAGGATCCACACGCGTTTAAGTGAAAGCGACGAAAAGCTCGGGTACAGCTGACAGAAACCCATCAGCTTCTTGTCGTCGTCATCGGCCAGGGCCAGGTAGATCACCGATTCCTTGCGACGCAGGCGTTTCTCGAGGAACGCCCGGGACGAGTCCGGATACGGCAGGGAACCATAAAACTCGCGATATTTGACGAACAACGGGGTCAGCAGGTCCAGGTGTTCAAGGGTCGCTTGAATAATCCGCATCGATAGGTCTCGTCTTCAAGTGGCTGTCTTCACATGCTCTGACGGCGAACGGTTCTTCACTCGGGCAGCCGTGTTTCGATCCTGCCTGAAATTGAATCAGAAACGCAATGCGGAAACGGTTCAGGCATCCGGCAGGCTCAGTAGGAAATTACCTTTCATGTCCGCTCCTGCGTCCGACTCCAGCGTCTGAAGCTGCGCTTCGTCCTTCAGGTTGACCCCCGACAACTGCCGCCGACAGGCTTCGCGCATCAGATAAAGCAAGCGGTGTGCCGCCATGCCATAACTCAAGCCTTCCAGTCGCACATTGGAGATGCAGTTGCGGTAAGCATCCGTCAGACCGACCTTTGGATTGTAGGTGAAATATAATCCCAGACTGTCTGGCGAGCTGAGGCCAGGGCGTTCGCCAATCAGGATTACCACCATTTTTGCGCCCAGCAATTCGCCGATTTCGTCGCTTATCGCAACCCGGCCTTGTTCTACCAGAATCACCGGTGAAACCGTCCAGCCATCGACTTCGATCTGCTCTCGCATGCGCGAAAGGAAGGGCACGGTGTGGCGGTGCACAGCCAGTGCCGACAAACCATCGGCCACGACAATCACCAGATCGACGCCGCCGGGATAGGCTGAAGCATGGTTGCGCAGGATTTGCGCGGACTCATCGCTCAATTTCCGCCCCAAGTCAGGGCGCTGCAAATAGCTGTCGCGGTTTGTGGCGGCGCTGTGCAGAAGCACACTTTCGTATCCGCATTCGGCCAGTTGCGCGCTGAGCCCGGCATGGTCGAAGGGCAGGTGCACCGCGTCCCGAGCCTGGGCGTGGGCGTACTGGAAATCCAGCTGTGCGCTGGTCGGCATGCTGGTGCCGGTGCGGCCCAGGGCAATCCGTGCCGGGGTCAGGCGCCGCAGTTCCAGCAAAGGATTTTCTGAATCAACAGGCGGTTTATCCATCTCGACACTCATCCCAGTTGCCCCATCGCCTGGCGGAAGGCTGGCGGCAGGCGCTCGCCGAAATGAATCTTGCCATCGGCCTGAGTGAAAATGCCCATTTTGGCCAGCCACTGTTCGAACTCCGGCGCCGGTTTCAAGCCCAGGGTTTGTCGGGCGTAAAGCGCGTCGTGGAACGAAGTGGTCTGGTAGTTGAGCATGATGTCGTCGGAACCGGGGATGCCCATGATGAAGTTGATCCCGGCCACGCCCAGCAGGGTCAGCAGGGTGTCCATGTCGTCCTGGTCGGCCTCGGCGTGGTTGGTATAACAGATGTCGCAGCCCATCGGCACGCCAAGCAATTTGCCGCAGAAGTGGTCTTCCAGGCCTGCACGGATGATCTGTTTGCCGTTGTAGAGGTATTCCGGGCCGATAAATCCTACGACGGTGTTCACCAAGAACGGTTTGAAATGTCGGGCAACTGCGTAGGCGCGGGTTTCGCAGGTTTGTTGATCGATGCCGTGGTGGGCGTTGGCCGACAGGGCGCTACCCTGGCCGGTCTCGAAATACATCAGGTTTTGCCCAAGCGTGCCGCGATTCAGGCTCAAACCGGCGTCGTAACCTTCCTGCAACACGTTCAGGTTGATGCCGAAGCTGGCATTGGCCGCTTCGGTGCCGGCGATCGACTGGAACACCAGGTCCAGCGGAACGCCGCGATTGATCGCTTCGATGGACGTGGTGACGTGGGTCAGCACGCAGGCTTGTGTAGGAATTTCGTAGCGCTGGATGATCGCGTCGAGCATTTCCAGCATCGCGCAAATCGAGGCAATGCTGTCGGTGGCCGGGTTGATACCGATCATCGCGTCGCCGTTGCCGTACAGCAGGCCGTCGAGAATGCTCGCGGCGATACCGGCCGGTTCGTCGGTGGGGTGGTTGGGTTGCAGGCGGGTGGATAAGCGTCCCCGCAGGCCCATGGTGCCGCGAAAGTGCGTGATCACACGGATTTTCTGTGCGACCAGCACCAGGTCCTGCACGCGCATGATTTTTGACACGGCCGCGGCCATTTCCGGCGTCAGGCCTGGTGCGAGGGCGCGCAGGCTCTGTTCGTCGGCGGCATCGCTGAGCAGCCAGTCGCGAAACCCGCCAATGGTGAGATGGCTGACCACGGCGAAGGCTTGTTTGTCGTGAGTGTCGATGATCAGTCGGGTGACTTCATCGGCCTCGTAAGGAATCAGCACTTCCTGCAGGAAGTGAGTCAGCGGGATGTCAGCCAGGGCCATTTGCGCGGCGACGCGCTCGCCATCGTTAAGGGCGGCGACGCCGGCCAGGAAATCCCCGGAGCGCGCCGGGCTGGCCTTGGCCATGACCTCTTTGAGGCTGGCGAAGCGGTAGGTCTGGGCGCCGATGGAATGGGCAAATGTGGCCACGGTGTCCTCCTGATGTGTAGAAGTCTTGATTACCCTGACATTCCCTTGTGGGAGCCAGCCTGCTGGCGATTGCAGTGTGTCATTCAAAATCTATGCTGACTGTCAGACCGCAATCGCCAGCAGGCTGGCTCCCACAGGGGGAGCGGTGTGCACTTCAATAAAGCAGGCGCCGGGGAGTTAGCCCGGCACCGGTGCAACTCAGGCGCCTTCGAGCATCGCATCCGCCGGCGCATCGAAGCGCTGTTTGGCGGTCAGTTGGAAATACAAATACCCGGCCGCCATGAAACCGAGGAACACACAGCCGATCAGCGTGTTGAACCACGCCATCGCGACCAGGCAGACCACCGCCAGGAACAGCGCAATCCCCGGTACGATCGGGTAGCCCGGCGCGCGGAAGCTGCGTTCCAGGTTCGGCTCGGTCTTACGCAGCTTGAACAGGCTCAGCATACTGATGATGTACATCACGATGGCACCGAATACCGACATGGTGATCATCGCTGCCGTCAGCGTCATGCCTTGCAGGTTGACCAGGCCGTCGCTGTAGATTGCCGCGATGCCGATCACGCCGCCGGCCAGAATGGCCCGGTGCGGGGTCTGGAAACGTGACAGTTTGGCCAGCGAACGTGGCAGGTAGCCGGCCCGGGCCAGGGCGAAGAACTGACGCGAGTAACCGAGAATGATCCCGTGGAAACTCGCCACCAGCCCGAACAGGCCGATCCAGACCAGCATGTGCATCCAGGTCGAATTGTTGCCGACCACGGCTTTCATCGCCTGAGGCAGCGGGTCGTTGATGTTCGACAATTGACGCCAGTCGCCCACGCCGCCGGCCATCACCATCACGCCGATCGCGAGGAACACCAACGTCAAAATGCCGCTGACGTACGCCTTGGGAATCGTGCGTTTCGGGTCCTTGGCTTCTTCAGCCGCCATCGCCGCACCTTCAATCGCGAGGAAAAACCAGATCGCGAACGGGATCGCCGCAAAGATGCCGGGGATTGAGGCAATGGTGAACTCGTTCGAACCCGACCAGCCGTTGAGCACGAAATTGCTGAAACTGAAGCCCGGCGCGACCACGCCCATGAACACCAGCAACTCGGCGACGGCCAGCACGGTCACCACCAGTTCAAACGTGGCGGCGATGCTGACGCCGAGGATGTTGAGCGTCATGAACACAAAATAGGCGCCAACGGCGGCAATCTTGGGGTCAAGTTCCGGGTATTGAACGTTCAGATAAGCGCCAATGGCCATGGCAATGGCTGGCGGCGCAAAGACGAATTCAATCAGCGTGGCAATGCCGGCAATCAAGCCGCCTTTCTCGCCGAAGGCCCGTCGGCTGTAGGCAAAGGGCCCGCCAGCGTGGGGAATGGCGGTAGTCAGTTCGGTGAAACTGAAGATGAAGCAGGTGTACATCGTCGCCACCATCAGGGCGGTGACGAGGAAACCCAGAGTGCCTGCGGTGCCCCAGCCGTAACTCCAGCCGAAGTACTCGCCGGAAATCACCAGGCCGACGGCAATGCCCCATAAGTGCAGGGTGCCGAGTGTGGGTTTGAGCTGTGTGGAAGAAGTCATAAGTCCTCGCTGTCTTTTTTATTGTTTGATCTGTTGGACTTTCGGAAACTGATTTTTGGTGTGGAGCGGGCACGCAAAGCCCGTGCCAGAGCGGCAGGGCAGTGATTTGTGGTGTGTTTGAGGATGCCTTCGCGGGCAAGCCTCGCTCCTACAGGTACGGCGTGATCCTGTAGGAGCGAAGCTTGCTCGCGAAGGCCGTTACGCGGTTTCGCGCGGGGTTAGAAGAAGCCCAACGGATTGATGTCGTAGCTCACCAGCAGGTTTTTGGTCTGCTGATAGTGATCGAGCATCATTTTGTGGGTTTCACGACCGACGCCGGACTTTTTGTAGCCACCGAACGCGGCGTGCGCCGGGTACAGGTGATAGCAGTTGGTCCACACGCGACCGGCCTTGATGGCGCGGCCCATGCGATAGGCGCGGTTGATGTCGCGGGTCCAGAGGCCGGCGCCGAGGCCGAACTCGGTGTCGTTGGCGATGGCCAGGGCTTCGGCTTCGTCCTTGAACGTGGTGATGCTCACCACCGGGCCAAAGATTTCTTCCTGGAACACACGCATTTTGTTGGTGCCCTTGAGCAGGGTTGGCTGGATGTAATAACCCGTCGCCAGACTGCCCTCGAGTTTTTCCACCTTGCCGCCGGTCAGCAGCTCGGCGCCTTCGCCCTTGGCGATTTCCAGGTACGAAAGGATTTTGTCGAATTGCTGCTCGGACGCCTGGGCGCCGACCATGGTGTCGGTGTCCAGCGGGTCACCGCGTTTGATCGACAGGACTTTTTTCATCACCTCTTTCATGAAGTCGTCGTAGATCGATTCCTGCACCAGCGCGCGGGACGGGCAGGTGCAGACTTCGCCCTGGTTGAAGAATGCCAGCACCAGGCCTTCAGCGGCTTTCTCGATGAAGGACGGTTCGGCTTTCATGATGTCTTCGAAGAAGATGTTCGGCGATTTGCCACCCAGCTCCACGGTGGACGGGATGATGTTTTCGGCAGCGCATTTCATGATGTGCGAGCCGACCGGGGTCGAGCCAGTGAAGGCGATCTTGGCGATGCGTTTGCTGGTGGCGAGCGCTTCGCCGGCTTCTTTGCCGAAACCTTGCACAATGTTGAGCACGCCCGGTGGCAGCAGGTCGCCGATCAGCTCGACCAGCACGGTGATGCCCAGCGGTGTTTGTTCTGCAGGCTTGAGCACCACGCAGTTGCCCGCCGCCAGCGCCGGGGCGAGTTTCCACGCGGCCATCAGGATCGGGAAGTTCCACGGGATGATCTGCCCGACCACGCCCAGCGGTTCATGGATGTGATAGGCCACGGTGTTGCCGTCGATCTCGGCAGCGCTGCCTTCCTGCGCACGGATGCAACCGGCGAAGTAACGGAAGTGGTCGGCGGCCAGCGGGATGTCGGCGTTGAGGGTTTCGCGAACGGCTTTGCCGTTGTCCCAGGATTCGGTGATCGCCAGCAGTTCCAGATTCTGCTCGATGCGGTCGGCGATTTTCAGCAGCACCAGCGAGCGCGCCTGGGCGGACGTGGCGCCCCAGGCATCGGCAGCGGCGTGGGCAGCGTCCAGGGCTTTGTCGATGTCTTCGGCCGTGGAGCGCGGGAATTCGGCAATCGGTTGGCCATTCACTGGCGAGGTATTGGTGAAGTACTGACCTTTGACAGGCGCGACGAACTCGCCGCCGATGTAGTTACCGTATTTGGCTTTGAACGAAACGATAGCGCCTTCAGTACCGGGGTGAGCGTAACGCATGGTGTTTTCTCCTTGGCTTTTGTACTTATTAGAGAGGCGCATGTGCGCTTGCTATAAGCGTAGAGCAAAGGTCGGGCCACTGCCCTGTGAGCTAGGCAAATCAAGGCCTTGCACGTTTTTTGTCGGACGGATGGATGGCGGCTGTGACGCTTTCGGTACAGCCCCCGTGACAGTTTGTACCGCTTGTGGCACAAGCTGTGACTGACCGGTCTTGCCAGCATTGCAATGCGGGCTAGGCTGGAGGATGCTCGGGCATCACCTCAATACGGGTCACCGAGCCCCGGGGAGAATAATAAGAAATGCACGACAACCATTTGAGTCGCCATGCCCAGCAAGTGCTGACCGTGACCCAGGGGAAATCCCACCTGCACGGTCCCGGCAGCGATCCGTCCATTGCCCGTTCCTGGCTGCGTTGTCTTGAGGACTATCACCTCGACCCGGCCCTGACCATGGCGCCGACGGTGCTGGAGCATGGTCGTGTCCTCGAAAGCCGCGAACGCTTGCAGCAAGTGCTGCACATCGCCGGCAACGAAATGAGCAGTCTTCATCAGCAGCTGTCCGGCGCAGGCCATGCGGTGCTGCTGACGGATGCGCGCGGGGTGATCCTCAATTGTGTGACGGCACCCGCCGAGCGGAAGATTTTTGAACGCGCCGGCCTCTGGCTTGGTGCCGACTGGAGCGAAGCCTGCGAAGGCACCAACGGCATCGGCACCTGCCTGGTGGAGCGACAGTCGCTGACCATTCACCAGGACGAACACTTTCGTGGGCGTCATACTGGCCTGACCTGCTCGGCGAGCCCGGTGTTCGATCCGCATGGCGAACTGCTGGCGGTGCTCGACGTGTCCTCGGCGCGGCACGAGGTGTCACGGCAAAGTCAGTTCCACACCATGGCCCTGGTCAATCTGTCGGCGAAGATGATCGAGAGCTGCTATTTCCTGCGTTACTTCGACAATCAATGGTTGCTGCGTTTTCACCTGCAGGCGGAATCCGTCGGGCTGTTCAGCGAGGGGCTGCTGGCGTTCGACGGCGAGGGTCGGATCAGCGCGGTCAATCAGAGCGCGCTGAACCTGCTGGGGCATAGTCGCGGCGGGCTGCTGGGCAAACCGGTCGAGGCGTTTTTCGATTGCTCGCTGGATGAGTTGCTGGGCCGTGCGAGTGTGAATGCCAGCGCCAGTTGGCCGTTGCGCGCACGTGACGGGCGCGGCCTGTTTGCCGTGTTGCGCGGTCAGCCGCGCAGCATTCCGGTGCCGATAGTGCCCAGTCGGGTCGTTGCCGAACCTGCGCGCCTGTCGGGCATTTGTCTGGGCGATGCGGGTTTGCAGGAAGACTTCCGCAAATCCTTGCGTGTGTTCGAACGGGATGTGCCGCTGTTGATCAACGGCGAAACCGGGTCCGGCAAGGAGGCCTTCGCCAAAGCGGTGCATCAGGCCAGTCAGCGGGCCGAAAAAGCCTTCGTCGCGCTCAACTGCGCGGCCATCCCGGAAAGCCTGATCGAAAGCGAATTGTTCGGCTATCGCGGCGGCAGCTTTACCGGCGCACGCAAGGAAGGCATGCGCGGCAAGTTGCAGCAGGCCGATGGCGGGACCTTGTTCCTCGATGAAATCGGCGACATGCCGCTGGCGTTGCAGACCCGGCTATTAAGAGTGCTGGAAGATCGGCAAGTGGTGCCGATTGGCGGCGAGCCGGAGGCGGTCAACGTGCGGATCATCAGCGCGACTCACCGTAATCTTCTGGAGCGGGTGCAGGACGGCAGCTTCCGCGAGGATTTGTATTACCGGCTCAATGGTTTGGAGATTGCGTTGCCGGCGTTGCGCGAACGCAGTGACAAATCGCAGTTGCTCGACTTCCTGCTGGCGGAAGAGGCGGGCGGGGAGACGGTGCTGATTGATGAGCCCGCCCGCCAGGCGTTGCTGGGTTTCGCCTGGCCCGGGAACGTGCGGCAACTGCGCAACGTGCTGCGCACCTTGGCGGCGTTGTGTGATGGCGGGCGGATCGGGCTGGAGGATTTGCCGGCGATGATTCGACAAGCCAGGCCGGTGCCGGTTGTTGCCGTCGAACCGCCTTGCGAACATCCGCTGGATGATGCCGAGCGCCTGGCGTTGCTGAATGCGCTGGAGCAAACCCGTTGGCACATGACCCATACCGCCGAGCAGTTGGGTGTCAGCCGTAACACCCTCTATAGAAAGCTGCGTAAACACGGCATCGCACGATAGGCGTAGGAGCGAGGCTTGCCCGCGAAGAACGATAACGCGGTGCATCAGGTGAACCGTGTGATGGCATTCGCGGGCAAGTCGGGTCGCCGCACCGCTCGCTCCTACAAACACAAGGTGCGATTTTCGCCTCCCTACGCTAACCTGCGGCCATGTTTTACGAGGTCGACTAATGCACATTCATATTCTTGGTATCTGCGGCACTTTCATGGGTTCGATGGCGGTTCTGGCCAAAGAGCTGGGCCATCACGTGACCGGCTCCGATGCCAACGTCTATCCGCCGATGAGCACTCAGCTCGAGGCGCAGGGCATTGAACTGACCCAAGGTTATGACCCTGCGCAGCTCGATCCGGCGCCGGATCTGGTGGTCATCGGCAACGCCATGTCCCGCGGCAACCCAGCTGTTGAATACGTACTGAACAAAGGCCTGCCATACGTCTCCGGTCCGCAATGGCTGGCCGATCACGTGTTGCAAGGCCGCTGGGTGCTGGCCGTCGCCGGTACGCACGGCAAGACCACCACCAGCAGCATGCTGGCCTGGGTGCTGGAACACGCGGGCATGAGCCCCGGTTTCCTGATCGGCGGCGTGCCGCAGAATTTCTCGGTGTCGGCGCGTCTGGGCGGCACGCCGTTCTTCGTGATCGAAGCCGACGAGTACGACAGTGCGTTCTTCGACAAGCGCTCCAAGTTCGTTCACTACCGCCCGCGCACGGCGATCCTGAACAACCTGGAGTTCGATCACGCTGACATCTTCCCCGATCTGCCGGCCATCGAGCGGCAGTTCCACCATTTGGTGCGGACCATCCCGAGCGAAGGCCTGGTGATCCATCCGACCACCGAGCCGGCATTGCAGCGCGTGATCGAGATGGGCTGCTGGACCCCGGTGCAAACCACCGGCGCCGGTGGTCAGTGGCAGGTCAAACTGCTGAGCGAAGACGGTTCGAAATTCGAAGTGATGTTCGAAGGCGTCGCTCAAGGCGTGGTCGAGTGGGACATGACCGGCCAGCATAACGTTGCCAACGCACTGGCCACCCTGGCAGCCGCGCGGCATGTCGGTGTTGTGCCATCGATGGGCATTGCCGCGTTGAGCGCGTTCAAAAGCGTGAAGCGCCGTATGGAGAAAGTCGCCGAGGTCCGCGGCATTACCATCTATGACGATTTTGCCCATCACCCGACGGCCATCGCCACGACCCTCGACGGTCTGCGCAAACGCATCGGCGACGCGCCGCTGATCGCCATCATCGAGCCGCGCTCCAACTCCATGAAGCTCGGCGCGCACCGCGACGGCTTGCCGGAAAGCGTGGTCGATGCCGATCAGGTGATCTGGTACGCACCGGCCAACCTCGGTTGGGATCTGGGCGCAACGGCGGCGCTGTGCACGGTGCCGTCGATTGTCAGCGAATCACTGGAAGGCATCATCGACCGTGTGAAGAGCCAGGCGCAGCCCGGCACTCACGTGGTGATCATGAGCAACGGCGGCTTCGGCGGCCTGCACGGCAAACTCGCCGAGGCGCTGCAATGAACAACGGCCCGGAACGCATCACGCTGGCGATGACCGGCGCTTCGGGCGCCCAGTACGGTTTGCGCCTGCTGGACTGCCTGATCCGCGAAGACCGCGAGGTGCACTTCCTGATTTCCAAGGCTGCGCAACTGGTGATGGCCACCGAGACTGACGTCACGCTGCCGCCGAAAACCCAAATGATGCAGGCCTTCCTCACCGAGTACACCGGCGCTGCCGCCGGGCAGATTCGGGTGTACGGCAAGGAAGACTGGATGTCACCGGTGGCCTCGGGCTCCGGTGCGCCGTCGGCGATGGTGGTCGTGCCGTGTTCGACCGGTACGCTGTCGGCCATTGCCACCGGTGCCTGTAACAACCTGATCGAGCGCGCCGCCGATGTCACGCTGAAGGAGCGTCGCCAGCTGATTCTGGTGCCGCGTGAAGCGCCGTATTCGAGCATTCATCTGGAGCACATGCTCAAGTTGTCGAACATGGGCGTGACCATTTTGCCGGCGTCGCCGGGCTTCTATCATCAGCCGCAGACCATCGATGATCTGATCGATTTCGTGGTGGCGCGGATTCTCAACCTGCTGAACATTCCACAAGACATGCTGCCGCGTTGGGGCGAACACCATCTGACCAGCGATGAATAAGCTGCTGACGATTGTGCTGGCGCTGCAACTGGCGGGGTGCGCCACGGCGCGCACGCTGGATGCTGCCAAGCCGGGGGCACCGGTGGTGTATGCGGGCACGCGCCTGGATTTGTACGCCCTGAATGGCGGTTGCTGTGCGATGGATCGTTTTGGGGCGGAGGCGCCGAGCTATCCGGGTGTCGATCTGCCGGCCAGCGCGTTGCTTGATACGTTGCTGTTGCCGTTGTCGGTGTTGACGGTGATCGGCGTGAGTTTTCAGGCGACGGGTGGGTTGTAGCGTTCGGCGTTAGATCGGTGTTGCGGCCTTCGCGGGCAAGTCGGACCGCCGCACCGCTCGCTCCTACAGGTTCACCATTGACCCTGTAGGAGCGAGGCTTGCCCGCGAAGGCGTCCGCTCAAACGACAAAGAATTACTTGCCTAGCTTCCTCAACTCATCCGACTCGACAATCCGTATCCCATCCTGTTCTTCCAGCGCCAGTCGCCACATCGCCCTGGCCAGTTGGCAAGCTTCGATGCCACGGTATTTGCCGGGGATCAAGCGGGACAACGGACCGGCGACCTGCTCGGCCAGGCGCGGTTCGAGGCGCTCACCCAGCAACACCGAAGGTCGACAAATGGTCAGCTGTGGCCAGTTTTGTGCGCGCAATGCGTACTCCATCTCGCCTTTGACCCGGTTGTAGAAAACCGAGGATCTGCGATCGGCCCCCAGGGCGCTGATAACGATCAAGTGTCGCGCACCCATTTCCCGCGCCCGTTTGGCGAAGGCCACTACCATGTCGAGGTCGACCGCGCGGAACGCCGCTTCCGAGCCGGCCTGTTTGATCGTGGTGCCGAGGCAGCAGTAGGCGATGTCGACGCGACCGCTAAGTTGCGGCAGGAACATCGCCGGGTCGCCGACCGGGTTTTCCAGATGCGGATGCTCGGCCAGCGGCCGACGTGAGGGGGCCAATACGCGCGTGATCGTGGGCTCGTTGAGCAGGCGATCAAGCAAGTGTTCACCGGTTAACCCGGTAGCTCCGGCAAGCAATACGTGCTGAGGCGTCAAGTACATAATATGTCCCCCTTGATACTGATCAGCTTAGTTGCTCTTTGCGTCCTTGCTGTCGATAGAGACACTTTGTAGCGCTTTTCGTGCCTGCTGTTTGCGTAATAGCTGCCAATGGGAGAGAACGGTTTTCGGCGCCCAGATTTGCGGTTCAGAGGCTTCGAAACTGTCCGCCAATTCACGCTCGGCCACGGAGGCCTTGGCCAGCTTGAAGGCTTGTTCCAGGTCGTCGGTCTGGTTCAGGGCCTGGGCGAACAGCGCGTCGCCGAAGTAGGTGAAGTTGGCTTCTTCCGAGCACCCGAAGGACACGCGGTCGGCGCGCGACGCGGTCATGATCAGGGTGCGTTCGTCCTTCAGGGCGGGGATGAAACCACCGGAGTAGCAAGACGAAATCACGATGATCTTGTCGCGGTTTTTCAGCGGGGCGAGCACGGCGCCGAGTTCGTTGGCCGGCAGGTCGGACAGCTCCATGCGTGGCTGGTCGAGCACCAGTTCGTGCTCGCTGGTGCCGTGGCTGGTCAGGTAGATGAAGATCAGGTCTTCCGGGCCGCTACGCTCGGCCAGCGTCAGCGCCGCACGGCGCAGGTTTTCCCGGGTGGCCATCGGCCGGTCGACGAGGTGGTCGCGATGGTTCACCAGGCGGATCTGGCCAAACGCACCGAAACGGCTGGTGAGCATGTTGCTGACATAATCGGATTCACGCAGGAACACGCTCTGCTTGCCGTCACCGCCGACGGTCAAGGTGTACAACTCGATCGCCGGGGTCGAAGCCGGCACATTGGCCAGCGCGTCTTCGAGCAAGCGGCCCTGGGCCAGCAAGCCGAGTTCAAGGCTGTCGGGCAACAGCTTGCCGTCGGCATCGCGTACTCGCTGACCATTGGCCCACGTGCCGCTCTGCACGGTGCCATCGGTCAGCACCAGCGTGCCGCGTCCCTGATAATTGTCGCCGTCGAACTGGCCGATGTAGAAGCTGCCATCTGAAAGGTTCAGTCGGCCCTGACCGGTGAAGCGCCAGTCGCTGAACTGGCCGATGTAGTGGCTGCCGTCGGCGCCGATCAACTCGCCTTTGCCATTCAGCGAGCCTTCCTTGAACTGGCCGAGCCAGACATCACCGTCGGCGTTTTCGTAGCGGCCCTTGCCGTGCAGTTGGTTGTTCTTGAAGCTGCCGACGTAAATGTCGCCTTCAGCGCTGTTGAATGTCCCGTTGCCTTCCAGCTGACCGTCCTTGAAATGCCCGGTGAACTGATTGCCGCTGGCGTCGCCACGCTGGCCTTCGCCGTTGGGTTTGCCGTGGGCGAACTGACCTTGATACGAGCTGCCGTCTTCGAGTTCCAGACGGCCGAGCCCCGAATATTGATCGGCCTTGAATTCGCCGCGGTAGGTCATGCCGTTTTCTTTGAGAGTGCCTTCGCCTTCGCGCCGACCCGCCTTGAAGCCGCCGGTGTAGCTGCTGCCGCTGGTGGTCAGCGTGCCCTGGCCGTCGAACAGCCCCAGGTTGAAATTGCCGCGATACAGCTCGCCGTTGCTGCCGTGCCATTCGCCCTGGCCGTGCCACTGGCCCTTGTCGAAACTGCCGGCGTACCAGCTGCCGTTCGGGTAATCGACTCGACCCTGGCCTTGCAGCAATCCGTTGACCAGGTCACCGCGATAGCGGCCGCCGTCCGGCAGGCGCGCATCGGGCGGCAACAGCGATTCGCTGTCGCCACAAGCGGTGAGCATCAGGGTCAAGGCAATGAGTGCAAGTGAGCGCATAGCGGGATCCGGGCAATTAGGCGACCGAGTATGCCGCAGCTCTATGACTGAGATATAGAGAGAGGTCGCGAAACAGCGTGAGCTGCTTCGCATCCGGGAGCGTTTACACGAAGCAGAGCGACAGTGGCTCGGCGATATAGGCCGGTTTTTCCGAACCTTCGATCTCGAGCGTGGCGGTGGCCTTGAGCAGCCATTGGCCGGGCTTCTTCTCGGTGACTTCGGTCAGATCGACCTTGAGGCGCACTTTCGAATTGACCTTGACCGGCTGAATGAACCGCACGCTGTCGAGGCCGTAATTGACCACCATCTTCAAGCCTTCAGGCAGGATGAGGATGTCTTCCATCAGTTTCGGGATCAGCGACAGCGACAGGAAACCGTGGGCAATGGTGCTGCCAAATGGCGTTTGCGCGGCTTTGACCGGGTCGACGTGGATGAACTGATAGTCTCCAGTGGCTTCGGCGAACAGGTTGATGCGCTCCTGATCGATAGTTAGCCATTCGGAACGTCCAAGTTCCTTGCCGACATAATCTTTGAGCTCTGCAACTGGAACATAGGGCATTGAGACTCTCCTTGGGTTCATCGGTTTTATAGTTTTGAGGTGGAGGGATTTGACCTCCCGGATTACCACTTTAGATCAACATGGCAAATTGCTCCGGTCAACTGACCATGCTTTTGGCGAATGCCGGTCTATAGCGTTGGCATGCTTATAATGCCGGGCGCGATTTTTCGGGGGAGAGGACGGATGTTGTTACGTGGCCTGACCTGGCTGGTGTTGTTCCAATTGCTGGGCACCGCCATCAACCATTTGTTTTTGCCGGTGCTGCCGGGGCCGATCATTGGCCTGCTGCTTCTGCTGGTGTTCCTGATCAGCCGTGGCCAGGTCGGCGAACCGTTGAGCCTGGCGGCCGGCAGCCTGTTGCGTTACCTGCCATTGCTGCTGGTGCCGCCGGCCGTGGGCGTGATGGTTTACGCCAAGGACATTGCCGCGGACTTCTGGGCCATCGTCGGCGCACTGGTGTTGTCGCTGCTGCTGTCCATGGCGTTCGCCGGTGTGCTGATGCAGCGCATGGTCAAACGCCACGCGCACCGCGAGGACTCGCAATGATCTTCGACTGGCAGGGCGCCTGGGTGTCGGTGATTCATCATCCGTTGTTCGGCATCGGCATCACCCTCGGCGCCTATCAGCTGGTGTTGGCGGCGTTCGAGAAAACCCGCTGGATTTTTCTGCAGCCGGTGCTGGTCTCCATGCTGTTGGTCATTGGCGTGCTGGTCGGCTGCGGCCTGACCTACGCCGAGTACCGCAAGAGCACCGAGATCCTCAGTATTTTGCTCGGCCCTGCCACCGTTGCGCTGGCCGTGCCGCTTTACCTCAACCTGCGGCGGATTCGGCAGTTGTTCTGGCCGATATTTACTACGCTGGTGATAGGTGGCGTGATTGCCACCGGCATGGGCGTGTTGCTGGGGTGGTCGTTTGGTGCCGAGCACATGATCCTGATGACCATGGCGCCGAAGTCGGTGACCTCGCCGATTGCCATGCTGGTGGCCGAACAGATCGGCGGCGTCGCGGCGCTGGCGGCGGTTTTTGTGTTGATCACCGGCGTGATCGGGGCGATCTTTGGGCCGAGCCTGCTGAACCGGCTCGGCGTCCACAGCCCCGAGGCGCGCGGCATGGCGCTGGGCATGACCGCCCATGCGGTGGGCACGGCCGTGGCGATGCAGGAAAGTGAAGAATGCGGCGCCTTCGCGGCGCTGGCGATGAGTCTGATGGGCGTGGCCACGGCGGTGTTCCTGCCGTTGGCGGTGTCGATGGTGGTGTAAGGAAATGTCTATGAGCTTGCCGCTTTTCCCGCTGAATACGGTGCTGTTTCCGGGCTGCATCCTCGACTTGCAGATCTTCGAGGCGCGCTACCTGGACATGATTGGTCGCTGCATGAAACAGGGCGGCGGCTTCGGCGTGGTGTGCATTCTTGAGGGTGAGGAGGTCGGCATCGCCCCGTCAGGTTATGCGCTGGTCGGGTGTGAGGCGCTGATCACCGATTTCAAGCAGCAGGACAATGGCCTGCTGGGCATTCGGGTGCAGGGCGGGCGGCGTTTTCACGTGTTGCGCACCGAGGTTCAGCGCGATCAGTTGACCGTCGCCGAGGTCGAGTGGCTGGAAGACGAACCGGAGCAACCCTTGCAGGATGAGGATGCCGACCTCGTCGCACTGCTCAAGGCCCTGGCCGAACACCCGATGGTCGAAGCGCTGAACATGGGCACCGAAGCGACCGGGCAACAGTCGCTGGCCAATCAGTTGGCGTACCTGCTGCCATTCGCCGAGGTGGACAAGATCGACCTGCTGCAACTCGATGATCCGCAGCAACGACTGGATGCGATCCAGGCGCTGCTCGATGAATTGCAGGGTGAGTTGTTCGCTTGAGAGCGAAGGGCTAATGAACGCATTTGGTAGCAGTTTGGGCCTCAGGCCAGCATTGTCGGAAGCAACGGATACGCATAGTTTCAAGTCTGCCCACAGGAAGTGGGTTCACACTTGAAAAGGAAGATGCAGATGGATTCCGACGCAACACAAAAACAGGCTATCTGGGATCAATGCGCCGTTGAGGTCATGCTGGTCGTGCTGAAGAGTCAACAGCGATTCAACTATGAAGTCGCTGCTCAGGCTGCCGCCGATGCCGCGGATGCGCTGATCGAAAAACGCGAAGCTCGACGTACTTGAACAATTTCGCTGGATAAAAAAGCCCGAGCAATGCTCGGGCTTTTTGTGTTCGATCAATAGGCATACCGCAACATTGCGTGCGGTAAATGCCGCAACGCGAAGAAGCCGAATAACACCACCATCGCCGGCAACACCAGCCACCAGACTTTGGGTGGCATGGCGTTGAGCGGCGTCTGGCGCTGACTCAACCCCAGGCTCGCCGCACACACGCACGCCGCCAGCATGGCGCCGGCCAGCACATCCGTTGGCCAGTGCGCGCCCAGGTACACGCGTGACAAGGCAATCGCCAGCGCCGGCAGGCAGCCCAGCAGCAACCAGGTCAGGCGCATCCTTGGCGGTTGTCCGCGACCGGCCAGCACGGCGAGCGTCAGAAACAGCGCGAAAGAGCCCGAGGCATGGCCGCTGGGCATGCTGTAGCTGGTAAGCGGGTCGCTCAGGACTTCCGGGCGCAACCGGGCGAAAAAGTGTTTGGTGAGCGTATTGCCTAGTGCGGTGACGAGCAGCGTGCTGCCGGCGAAAATCGCCTGGCGCCATTGCCGGGTCAGCAGCAGCAAAACGGTGAGCAGGGCGCTGAACAGGAGCATGTTGCGGAACTCGCCGATCAGCGTGAAAGTCACGGCGACTTCATCGAGCATCGGGCTGCGGTGTTCCTGCACCAGGGTCATCAAGCCCTGGTCGAGAGCGGTGAGGTGCGGGTAGCCGATAAACAATCCGGCCAGAATCAACAAGCTCATGCTGGCGATCAGTATCGTGGCCTTGCGATGACGGCGCAGGCTGCTGGTTGCGCTCAGGCCGACCATCACGGCGATGCTGCCGGCGACGATCCCGGCCTCAGGCCAGAAACCTTCCGGTAATGGCAAGCGAATCGCCGCGCCCGTGGCCCAGCCGGGCAGCAGGTAGGCGACGCTCCAGCCGGCAGTGGCCAGCAGGCTGACGGCGACGAAGCGCGGGAACGGCATGTCGAACATCCCGGCGACCATCGGCAGCATCGGCCTTAGTGGCCCGATGAATCGTCCGACCAGCAGGCTGGCGATGCCATAGCGCTGGAAGTAAGCCTCGGCACCGGCGATCCACTCCGGGTGATGGCGCAGGCCGGGCAGGCGCCGGATGTTCTGATGGAAATGTCGCCCAACAAAGTAGGAAACGATATCGCCCAGCACGCCGGCAACGAATCCCAGCAGCAAGGTTTCGCTCAACGACAGTGCACCGCTGCCGGCCAGCACGGCGACGGCAAACAGCAACACCGTGCCGGGTACGATCAGTCCGGCAATCGCCAGGCATTCCACGAAGGCCACGATGAACACCGCCGCAGCCAGCCATTGCGGGTTGACCGTCAGCCATCCGGTCACGCTATCGAGCCATGGGCCCATAAAAACAACTCCATTGAATAATCAATTGGCCTCAAGGGCCGAACACAATCTTCAAAACACTACAGGCCCTTGTAGGAGCAAGCTTGCTCGCGATGGCGGAGTGTCAGGCAACATCTGCTTCGACTGTCAGACCACTATCGCGAGCAAGCTTGCTCCTACAAGGGATTTTCATTGTTCAAGTGAGCAAAAAATAATCGCGACCTTCGACCTGCCCCCGTCGCAGCGGGTTTCGCGTGCAATACGGCGCGTAAGCTGCATCGACGAAGCGGTACATCAAATGTTCATCGCGCCCATGGGGAATACCCAGGCGTGTGGTTTGAATGATGTGACCCGGCGCCGGGCCGACATCCTCCACCAGCAGCACTTCATGATCAAAACGCTTGGCGTCCCAGACCGGCACCTTCAAACCCAGCGCCTTGCACAACAGCGTTTGCCCGGCACAGAGTTTTTGCGACGGGCGAGGGCGGCCCTGGGCGTCGGGATTGTTCAGCAGCATCTGCGCCAGGCTTGCCGGGCCGCTCAACTCATCGACCCACGGATAAGCGGACTTAATCAAAACCGCATTGCCCGGACCTTGAGCGCTGAAATTCAGGGAGTCGCCGCCCCGGGCGTAATACATATAAATGTGGCCGCCATCCAGAAACAAAGCCTTACGCTTTTCTGTGTAGCCGAGAGAGGCATGGCTGCCTTTTTCTTCGAAGTAATAGGCCTCGGTCTCGATGATCCGGGCGCTGAGCCACAGTTCACCGACCCGATGCCGGATGACTTTGCCAAGTAAATCCCGGGCCAGCGTTTGCGCATCCCGGTCGAAAAATGCGTCCGGGAGCCCGGTGGGCAGGCCCGCAGCGGTCGCACGAACAGTCAGGTTGGACATGATGAACGGCATTTATCAAAGCTGATTGAGTCGTGATGATAACAATTTGCAGCTTAATCACGGCTGAACGTCGGCAAATTGCCCTCCATTTCGACCATCCGCCCGTCACCGCTGTTAGTCAGGGGACGCGACAGCTATAATCTGCCGCTTTCATCTTTGCCAAGATCACAGCAGACAATGACTGAGTCCGTTCTCGACTACATGACCCGCCTGGGTCGCGCCGCCCGTGAAGCGTCGCGCATCATCGGCCGTGCCAGCACCGCGCAGAAAAACCGCGCCTTGCAGGCGGCTGCCAATGCGCTGGATGCCGCGCGTGCCGAGCTGACGGCCGCCAATGAGCTGGATCTGGCGGCTGGTCGAGCCAATGGCCTGGAACCTGCGCTGCTGGAACGTCTGGCGCTGACACCGGAGCGTATCGACGGCATGATCGTCGGTCTGCGTCAGGTTGCAGCGTTGCCGGACCCGGTCGGCGCCATTCGCGACATGAGCTTCCGTCCGTCGGGGATTCAGGTCGGCAAGATGCGTGTGCCGCTGGGCGTGATCGGGATCATTTACGAATCCCGGCCCAACGTGACCATCGACGCCGCCAGCCTGTGCCTGAAGTCCGGCAACGCGACCATCCTGCGCGGCGGTTCCGAAGCGATTCATTCCAACCGTGCCATCGCCGCCTGCATTCAACGCGGCCTGGCCGAAGCCGATCTGCCGGCCGCCGTGGTTCAAGTGGTCGAAACCACCGACCGTGCCGCCGTTGGCGCGCTGATCACCATGCCTGAATACGTCGACGTCATCGTGCCCCGTGGCGGCCGTGGCCTGATCGAACGCGTCAGCCGTGATGCGCGCGTGCCGGTGATCAAGCATCTGGACGGTATCTGCCACGTTTACGTCAGTGCCCACGCCGATCTGCCGAAGGCCCAGCGTATTGCCTTCAATGCCAAGACTTACCGTTATGGCATTTGCGGTGCGATGGAGACGTTGTTGGTGGATCAAACCGTTGCCAAAGATTTCCTGCCTTCGATAGCTGCCCAGTTCCGCGAAAAAGGCGTTGAGCTGCGGGGGTGCGAGCGCACTCGGGCGATCATTGAGGCCGCAGTGGCCACTGAAGAAGACTGGCACACCGAGTACCTGGCGCCGATCCTCTCGATCCGCGTGGTCGACGGGCTGGACCAGGCCATCGAGCACATTAATAAGTACGGCTCCCATCACACCGATTCGATCGTCAGCGAAAACCTTGCGGACACCCGGCGTTTCGTCGCGGAAGTCGATTCGTCGTCGGTGATGATCAACACCCCGACCTGCTTCGCTGATGGCTTCGAATACGGATTGGGTGCCGAGATTGGCATTTCTACTGATAAGCTGCACGCCCGCGGCCCGGTGGGTCTCGAAGGTCTGACCTGCGAGAAGTACATCGTGGTCGGTGATGGCCAGTTGCGCGGCCAGGCGTCGGTCTGACTTGGGCGACCTTAATCCGTCGGCCCCGGCAACCACCAGCGAACCTGCGCCTCGACGTATCGGCATGCTGGGCGGGACGTTCGACCCGGTGCACATCGGCCATTTGCGCGGTGCACTGGAAGTCGCCGAAGCGCTGGCGCTCGACGAGTTACGCCTGACACCGAGTGCCAGGCCGCCTCATCGCGGTACGCCGCAGGTGTCGGCGAAGGACCGTCTGGCGATGGTCGAATGCGCGGTGGCCGGTGTGGCGCCGTTGGTGGTGGACGCTCGCGAATTGCAGCGGGACAAGCCGTCCTACACCATCGACACCCTGGAACTGATGCGTGCCGAACTGGCTGCTGAAGACCAGGTTTTTCTACTTTTGGGCTGGGACGCATTTTGCGGCCTGCCCACTTGGCACCGCTGGGAAGAGTTGCTCCAGCATTGCCACATCCTGGTGCTGCAACGCCCGGATGCCGACAGCGAACCGCCGGATGCCTTGCGCAACCTGCTGGCAGCGCGCTCGGTGAGCGACCCGCTGGCCCTTAAAGGGCCGAGCGGACAGATTGCATTCGTCTGGCAGACGCCGCTCGCGGTATCCGCCACCCAGATCCGTCAACTGCTGGCCAGCGGTAAGTCGGTACGTTTCCTGGTGCCCGACGCGGTCCTGGCCTACATCGATGCGCACGGACTTTACCGTGCGTCGAACTGAAAAAGGGTGCGCTTCAAGGCACGTGAATGCGTGTAGCGAAGCGCCCGAACATACGAGCAAAACGAGTTTTATATGACTGACAAAGACGTAGCTAAAGTAAAGCGCAAAGGCACATTCAAGAGCGCCCCGCTGCCAGTAGAAGCGCCAACCGGCCCTGAGCTGGCTGGCGAAGCGCTGGTCAAGGTTGCCGTGGCAGCCCTGGAAGACGTGAAGGCCCAGGACATCCAGGTCATCGACGTTCGTGAAAAGCAGAGCATCACTGACTTCATGATCATCGCTACCGGTACGTCCAACCGCCAGATCGGCGCCATGCTGGACAAGGTCCGCGAAGCCGTCAAAGCCCAGGGCGTCAAGCCTTTGGGTGAAGAAGGCAAGGGCGACAGCGACTGGGTCCTGCTGGATATGGACGATGTCATCGTGCACATGATGACCGCCTCGGCTCGCCAGTTCTACGACCTGGAGCGCCTGTGGGCCGGTGCAGAGCAGAGCCGTTCGGCCAGCGCTGCGCATCACAGCCCGGAAAACACCCACGAGCATTTCACCAAGCTCAACAAAGACCAGCTGTAAGGGATTGCTGTGCGACTGCGACTGATCGCCGTCGGTTCACGCATGCCCAAGTGGGTGGAAGAAGGCTGGCATGAATATGCCAAGCGTCTTCCGTCCGAGCTGGCGCTGGAACTGGTGGAAATACCGCTCAACACCCGTGGCAAGAACGCCGACGTGGCACGCTTCATCCGTCAGGAAGGCGAAGCCATGCTGGCCAAGGTCGGGCCGAACGAGCGCGTTGTCACCCTCGAAGTCCACGGCAAGCCCTGGAGTACCGAGCAGTTGGCGGTCGAGCTCGATCGCTGGCGGCTGGACTCGCGCACGGTGAATTTCATGGTCGGCGGCCCCGAAGGGCTGGCGCCGGAAGTGTGTGCGCGGGCCGATCAGCGCTGGTCGTTGTCACCGTTGACGTTGCCGCACCCGCTGGTGCGGATTCTGATCGGCGAACAGCTGTACCGTGCCTGGACAGTTCTGTCCGGTCACCCTTACCACAAGTAGTTCTGCCTCATGTCCCAGCCGATCCGCATCAAGGACCACGAAAAAGACGCCCGTCTGGTGCGTGGCCGCGTCGTGTTCGGGGCTATTGCAGTGGTGGTGCTGATCGGCGTGCTGATCGCTCGCCTGTATTTCCTCCAGGTGATCCAGTACGAGTACCACTCGACCCTGTCGGAAAACAACCGCGTCCATGTGCAGCCGATTCCGCCGACCCGCGGATTGATCTTCGACCGCAATGGTGTGGTGGTGGCCGACAACCGGCCCAGCTTCAGCCTGAGCATGACCCGCGAGCGTTCCGGCGACTGGCAGCAAGTGCTCGACGTGATCGTCGAAGTGCTGGAGCTGACGCCCGAGGATCGGGTGATCTTCGAGAAACGCATGCGCCAGGGGCGTCGGCCATTCGAGCCGGTGCCGATCCTGTTCGAGCTGACCGAAGAGCAGATCGCCCGCATTGCCGTGAACCAGTTCCGCCTCCCGGGTGTGGAAGTGGTTGCGCAGTTGGTGCGGCATTACCCGCAGGGCGCGCACTTTGCGCACTCGGTGGGTTACATGGGGCGGATCAACGAGAAAGAGCTGAAGTCTCTCGATCCGGTCAATTACAGCGGCACCCACCACATCGGCAAGACCGGCATCGAGCGTTTCTACGAGCCCGAGTTGCATGGCCAGGTGGGTTACGAAGAAGTCGAAACCAACGCACGAGGCCGCGTTTTGCGGGTGCTCAAGCGTACCGATCCGATTCCCGGCAAGGACATCGTCCTGAGTCTGGACATCAAGTTGCAGGAAGCGGCCGAAGCGGCACTCGGCGGTCGCCGTGGTGCGGTGGTCGCGCTGGACCCGAAAACCGGCGAAGTGCTGGCAATGGTCAGTCAGCCGAGTTTCGACCCGAACCTGTTTGTGACCGGCATCAGCTTCAAGGCTTATTCCGAACTGCGTGATTCCATCGACCGGCCGTTGTTCAATCGCGTGCTGCGTGGTCTTTACCCACCGGGTTCGACCATCAAGCCCGCGGTGGCCATTGCGGGCCTGGACTCGGGCGTTGTCACCGCGTCGACCCGGGTCTTCGACCCCGGCTACTACATGCTGCCCAATTACGATCACAAGTATCGCAACTGGAACCGTACCGGTGACGGCTACGTCGATCTGGACACGGCGATCATGCGGTCCAACGACACCTACTTCTATGACCTGGCCCACAAGCTGGGGATTGATCGCTTGTCGGCCTACATGGGCAAGTTCGGCATCGGCCAAAAGGTCTCGCTGGACATGTTCGAAGAGTCGCCGGGGCTGATGCCGTCCCGTGAGTGGAAGCGCGCGACCCGGCGCCAGGCCTGGTTCCCGGGTGAAACGCTGATTCTCGGGATCGGTCAGGGCTACATGCAATCCACGC
This sequence comes from Pseudomonas sp. IT-P44, assembly GCF_949768225.1. Taxonomy (NCBI): domain Bacteria; kingdom Pseudomonadati; phylum Pseudomonadota; class Gammaproteobacteria; order Pseudomonadales; family Pseudomonadaceae; genus Pseudomonas; species Pseudomonas sp. IT-P44. The sequence continues at coordinate 61,934 of NZ_CATKQM010000014.1, forward strand.
CGCTGCAACTGGCCCAGGCCACGGCGCTGGTGGCCAACAAAGGCGTGTGGAACCGTCCGCACCTGGCCAAGACCGTCGAAGGCGAGCGGCCGAAGGATGACAATCCGATGCCGGACATCATCCTGCGCGATCCGTCCGACTGGACCCGGGTCAACCACGGCATGCAGCAAGTGATGCACGGTGCGCGCGGTACGGCGCGCAAGGCTTCGATCGGCGCGCAATACCGGATCGCCGGCAAAAGTGGTACCGCCCAGGTGGTCGCGATCAAGCAGGGCGAGAAGTACGACCGCTCGAAGGTTCAGGAACGTCATCGCGACCACGCCTTGTTTGTCGGCTTCGCGCCGGCCGACGACCCGAAAATCGTGGTGTCGGTGATGGTCGAGAACGGCGAGTCCGGTTCCGGTGTCGCCGCGCCTGTGGTGCGTCAAGTCATGGACGCCTGGCTCCTCGACCAGGACGGCCGACTGAAAGCCGAATACGCCAGCCCTATCAGTGCGGAGGCTACGGCCCGTGAAGAGTAATTTCGATCGCATCCTCTCCAGCGAGGATGTGATGCGTCGCCGTGCGACGCTGTTGCAACGCATGCACATCGACGGTCCGTTGCTGATCCTGCTGCTGACCCTCGCCGCCGGCAGCCTGTTCGTGCTGTATTCGGCCAGCGGCAAGAGCTGGGACCTGCTGGCCAAGCAAGCTACTTCTTTCGGCATCGGCCTGGTGTCAATGATCGTCATCGCCCAGTTCGAGCCACGCTTCATGGCCCGTTGGGTGCCGGTCGCTTATGTCGTCGGCGTGCTGTTGCTGGTGGTGGTGGACGTCATGGGCCACAACGCCATGGGCGCCACGCGCTGGATCAACATTCCGGGGGTGATCCGCTTCCAGCCTTCGGAGTTCATGAAGATCCTGATGCCGGCGACCATCGCCTGGTACTTGTCCAAGCGCACCTTGCCGCCGCAGCTCAAGCATGTGGGCGTCAGTCTGTTCCTGATCGGTTTGCCGTTCATTCTGATCGTGCGTCAGCCCGACCTCGGCACTTCGCTGTTGATCCTGGCGGGTGGGGCATTCGTTTTGTTCATGGGCGGGCTGCGCTGGCGCTGGATCATCAGCGTACTGGCCGCCGCCGTGCCGGTGGCCGTGGGGATGTGGTTTTTCATCATGCACGACTACCAGAAGCAACGAATCCTGACGTTCCTCGACCCGGAAAGCGATCCACTGGGCACCGGCTGGAACATCATTCAGTCAAAAGCCGCCATCGGTTCCGGCGGCGTGTTCGGCAAGGGTTGGCTGCTGGGCACGCAATCGCACCTCGACTTCCTGCCGGAAAGCCACACCGACTTCATTATTGCGGTGATGGGTGAAGAGTTCGGCCTGGTGGGCATCTGCGCACTGCTGCTGATTTACCTGCTGTTGATCGGTCGCGGGCTGGTGATTACCGCCCAGGCCCAGACATTGTTCGGCAAACTGCTCGCGGGCGCCCTGACCATGACGTTTTTTGTTTACGTTTTCGTCAACATCGGTATGGTCAGTGGCCTGTTGCCGGTTGTAGGGGTGCCGTTGCCGTTCATTAGCTACGGAGGAACTTCGCTGGTAACGCTGCTGTCAGCGTTTGGGGTTTTGATGTCGATCCATACCCATCGCAAGTGGATCGCACAGGTTTGAATAAGGTGAAGATTTCAATGCAAGTAATGCGTGGCTGGGCGACTCGATACGCGCCATGGGTCGGCCTGGTAAGCATCCTTGGCACAGCGCAGGACGCGTTGGCCGGCGATTACGAAGGCTCACCCCAGGTGGCCGGCTTCGTCGGTGAAATGACCCGCGACTACGGTTTTGCCGGTGAACAGCTGATGGGCGTGTTCCGCGAAGCCGAGCGCAAACAGTCGATTCTGGACGCGATCTCCAAGCCCGCCGAACGGGTCAAACAGTGGAAAGAATATCGTCCGATGTTCATCACCGACGCGCGCATCGCACGCGGCGTGGATTTCTGGCGGCAGCACGAGGCGGTGCTCGCCCGTGCCGAGCAGGAATATGGCGTGCCGGCCCAGGTGATTGTCTCGATCATCGGCGTTGAGACCTTTTTCGGTCGAAATACCGGCAATTACCGGGTAATCGACGCCTTGTCGACCCTGGGTTTCGACTATCCTCCCCGTGCTGAATTCTTCCGCAAGGAATTGCGTGAATTCCTGTTGCTGGCCCGGGAAGAGCAGGTCGATCCATTGACCCTCAAAGGCTCCTACGCCGGGGCGATGGGCTTGCCGCAGTTCATGCCGAGCAGCTTTCGCGCCTATGCGGTGGATTTCGACGGTGACGGCCACATTAATATCTGGACCAATCCGGACGATGCCATCGGCAGCGTCGCCAGTTATTTCAAGCGTCACGGCTGGGTGGCCGGCGAACCGGTGGTCAGCCGCGCCGATGTGCGTGGCGATCAGGTCGACGAAGGTTTGACCACCGGCATCGAACCGACTAAAACCGTCGGGGAGTTGCGGGCTCTAGGGTGGTCAAGTCATGATGCGCTGCGCGATGATATGCCGGTCACGGCATTCCGCCTGGAAGGTGACAATGGCCCTGAATACTGGATGGGCCTGACGAATTTTTACGCAATCACGCGTTATAACCGCAGCGTGATGTACGCCATGGCAGTACATCAACTGTCTGAACAGCTGGTCCAAGCACGGGGCGTCAAGTAATGCGGGCATTGCCTATGAATAAACCCCTGAAGCTGATGGCATTCGCCGCGTTGGCAGTGCTGGTCGCCAGTTGTTCGACCAGCCGCGCACCGTCACAGAAATCATCCACCGCCGTGCGCTCGGCGCCGGGGCTGGACATCAACCGCGCCCACAAAGATGGCGCACCGTGGTGGGACGTCGACGTATCGCGCATCCCGGATGCCACGCCGACCCTGCACACCGGGCCTTACAAAGCCAACCCATACACCGTGCTGGGCAAGACTTACTTCCCGCTGCAAGAATCCAAGACCTACGTCGCCTCGGGCACGGCGTCCTGGTACGGCACCAAGTTCCACGGCCAGAACACCGCCAATGGCGAGGTTTACGACCTGTATGGCATGAGCGCCGCTCACAAGACCTTGCCACTGCCGAGTTACGTTCGGGTGACCAACCTGGACAACAACAAGTCAGTGATTTTGCGGGTCAACGATCGCGGGCCGTTTTACTCGGATCGCATCATCGACTTGTCCTACGCTGCCGCGAAGAAACTCGGCTACGCCGAAACCGGCACCGCACGGGTCAAGGTCGAAGGCATCGACCCGCAGCAATGGTGGGCGGCCAAAGGCCGTCCGGCGCCTTTGATGCTCAACGAGCCACAAGTAGCGCAAAATGCCGCGCCGACGATTACCGCATCGGCCGGCACGGTCGAGCAATGGACGCCGCCGCCGCAGCAACACGCCGCGGCCGTTGTGCCCGTGCAGATCGATGCAAAAAAAAACGCTTCTGTACCAGCCTCTGGCCAGTATCTGCAGGTGGGCGCGTTCGCCAACCCGGACGCTGCAGAACTCCTGAGATCGAAGCTCAGCGGGATGGTGAGCGCTCCGGTGTTCATCAGCTCGATCGTGCGTAATCAACAGACACTGCATCGGGTGCGCCTGGGGCCGATCGGCTCGCCGGGTGAAATCCAGCAAGTGCAGAACAGCGTGCGCCTGGCCAATCTCGGTTCGCCGAGCGTGGTCACCGCCGAGTAATACGTAGTACTTGATTGACGGTTCACTTGCGGTTTTGAGGGGTGAACCTGGTTGTTGGCTCGTTGAAGAACAAAAGCCCGGCAAGGGTACTGAGTGAACGACTGAACACGCGATGGCCCGTCAGAAGGTCATCTAGATTAGTTTTGCCTTCGGGCAGTTTCCATTAGCGATTTCGAGAGACGGATGAACATCACCACCTTTGCCAAACGCCTGTGCCTTCTAGTCCCGCTGCTCCTCTCGCCTGCCGCTTTCGCGGTCGAGATGATGCCGTCGCCGCCACAACTGGCCGCCAAAGCCTATGTGCTCATGGATGCCAGCAGCGGCAACGTGCTGGTCGAGAACAACGGTGACCAGCGTCTGCCGCCAGCCAGCCTGACCAAGCTGATGACCGCGTACATCGCGACCCTGGAAATCCGTCGCGGCCAGATCGGCGAAAACGACCCGGTGACCGTCAGCGAAAACGCCTGGCGCACCGGCGGTTCGCGGATGTTCATCAAGGTCGGTTCGCAAGTGACCGTCAGCGACCTGCTGCACGGCATCATCATTCAGTCGGGTAACGACGCCAGTGTTGCGCTCTCCGAGCACATCGCCGGCAGCGAAGACGCTTTCGCCGACATGATGAACAAAACCGTGGCCGACCTGGGCATGACCAACAGCCACTTCATGAACCCGACCGGTCTGCCGAACCCTGAGCACTACTCGTCGGCTCACGACATGGCTGTGCTGGCTCGCGCGATCATCCACGAAGACCCGGCTCACTATGCGATCTACTCGCAGAAAGAGTTCTTCTGGAACGGCATCAAGCAACCTAACCGTAACCTGCTGCTGTGGCGCGACAAGACGGTCGACGGTCTGAAAACCGGCCACACCGACGAAGCCGGCTACTGCATGGTGTCTTCGGCCGTACGTGATGGCATGCGCCTGATCGCCGTGGTGTTCGGCACCAACAGCGAAGTGGCACGTGCGTCGGAAACCCAGAAGCTGCTGACCTACGGTTTCCGTTTCTTCGAAACCCAGACCTTCTATCAGAAAGGTGCCGAGCTGGCTCAGGCCCCTGTCTGGAAAGGCTCCACCAATCAAGTCAAGGCCGGCCTGGCTGAAGACCTGACCATGACCCTGCCAAAAGGCCAGCTGAAAAAGCTCGCTGCCAGCATGACCATGAACCCGCAACTGGTTGCGCCAATCGCCAAGGGCGACGTGATCGGTAAAGTCGAAGTCAAACTGGACGACAAGGTGGTGCACAGCGCTGACCTGATCGCTCTGGATGGCGTCGAAGAGGGTGGTATCTTCCGTCGCATGTGGGATAGCATCCGTCTATTCTTCTACGGCTTGTTCAACTGAATTAGTGTGCACCTGCATGGTCCCGCGCTCATCCGGCGCGGGGTCATGCCCGTCGCCACGGCTTACGCTTACGAGGCCGTTACGCCATGACCGATACTGAAGTAAAGGCGCCCAAGATCGAATTCCCCAACGTTGATTACCCGGTTAAGGTGATCAGCGATACCGGTGTTGGCAACAAAGACAGGATCATCGAGATCGTCAAGAAACACGCGACGATCAACCATGACCGTGTGGATGAACGCCAAAGCACCAACGGCAAATACACCACGATTCAATTGCACATCGTCGCCACCGACCAGGACCAGCTGTACAACATCAACAGCGAACTGCGGGCTACCGGCTTCGTGCACATGGTGCTGTGATGTCTGGCACGCTGGGCTTTCGCGAGCTCGGCCAGATGGCGTACGAGCCGGTCTGGCATGCCATGCAACGCTTCACCAACGAACGCGGCAGCGATGCCGCGGACGAAATCTGGCTGGTTGAGCACCCACCGGTGTTCACCCAGGGCCAGGCCGGCAAGGCCGAGCACTTGTTGCTGCCGGGGGATATTCCGGTGGTGCAGGTCGATCGCGGTGGTCAGGTGACTTATCACGGTCCCGGCCAGTTGGTCGCCTATCTGTTGCTCGATGTGCGCAAGCTGGGTTTTGGCGTGCGTGACCTGGTCACCCGCATGGAACTCTGCCTGATCGAGCTGCTGGCCAGCTACGGCGTGACGGCTGCGGCCAAGCCGGATGCACCGGGTGTCTACGTCGATGGGGCGAAAATCGCTTCCCTGGGTCTGCGGATCCGCCACGGTTGTTCCTTTCATGGCCTGGCCCTGAACGTGGACATGAACCTGGAACCGTTTCGACGGATTAATCCCTGCGGCTACGCCGGGCTGGCGATGACCCAGCTGAGCGATCACGCAGGATCGATTGAATTTGCCGAGGTAAGTGCCCGGCTGCGCGCGCAGCTCGTCAAACACCTCGACTATGCTGAGCAGACGACCCTAACGGGCGGAATCGACTGATATGACTACTGATGCAGTGCAAACCATGATCCCGACGCTGGATGTCACCGAGCGTCCGGCCCCGCGTGCCAAGGTTGAAGCCGGCGTCAAGCTGCGCGGCGCCGAGAAGGTTGCACGCATCCCGGTAAAGATCATTCCTACCACCGAACTGCCGAAGAAACCTGACTGGATCCGCGTGCGCATCCCGGTTTCCCCGGAAGTCGACCGCATCAAGGCGTTGTTGCGCAAACACAAGCTGCACAGTGTGTGCGAAGAAGCGTCCTGCCCGAACCTGGGCGAGTGCTTCTCCGGCGGCACCGCGACCTTCATGATCATGGGCGACATCTGCACCCGTCGCTGTCCGTTCTGCGACGTTGGCCACGGCCGTCCGAAACCACTGGACGTGAATGAGCCGGAAAGCCTGGCCATTGCCATCGCCGACCTGAAACTGAAATACGTAGTGATCACTTCGGTTGACCGCGACGACCTGCGTGACGGCGGTGCCCAGCACTTTGCCGACTGCATCCGCGAAATCCGCAAGCTGTCGCCGAACGTGCAGCTCGAAACCCTGGTCCCGGATTACCGTGGGCGCATGGACGTGGCGCTGGAAATCACCGCCGCCGAGCCACCGGATGTGTTCAACCACAACCTGGAAACCGTGCCGCGCCTGTACAAGGCTGCGCGTCCGGGTTCGGACTACCAGTGGTCGCTGACCTTGCTGCAACGCTTCAAGCAGATGATGCCGCACATTCCGACCAAGTCCGGCCTGATGCTGGGTCTGGGCGAGACCGACGAAGAAGTCATCGAAGTCATGAAGCGCATGCGCGAGCACGACATCGACATGCTGACCCTCGGCCAGTACCTGCAACCGTCCCGCAGCCACTTGCCGGTGCAACGTTTCGTGCACCCGGACACCTTCGCCTGGTTCGCCGAGGAAGGTTACAAGATGGGCTTCAAGAACGTCGCTTCCGGTCCGTTGGTACGTTCCTCGTACCACGCCGACGAGCAGGCGAAGCTGGTTAAAGCTGAACTGATCTCGTCGTTGTAACAAAACGCCCGCAAGGCTTTTCAGCCTTGCGGGCATTTTTTTGCCGTGCCTACGGCAACTACAGTCTTTTCCTGCACGCTGTGGGGCGACTGTCCCTCTTCTGTTTATTCCCGTTCCTGACTACTGTGTGCAGAAGCTTTCGCGCAGGGAGATTCATGGATGACCGTTCGACCGACCCACACTCTTTTTCCCCATAAACCCGTTCCGGCCTTGCCCGCGCAAGGGCTGATCGGCGTCATTGCGCCCGCAGGCCCCGCTGCGCTGGACACCGATAAGGCCATCAGCTGGATGCGCGCGCGCGGTTACGCGTTGCGGATTTTCCCCGGTGTGTATGAGCAGGATGGCTACCTGGCCGGCAGTGACGACGTGCGGCTCAATGACCTGCACGCCGCGTTCGCGGACAGCGAGGTCGATGCGATCATTTGCCTGCGCGGTGGTTACGGCACGCCGCGTTTGCTCGATCGCATTGATTTCGAACTATTGCAGAACAACGCCAAGCCGTTCATCGGCTACAGCGACATCACCGCGCTGCACATGGCAATCAGCCGTTATGCCGGGTTCGTGACTTTTCATGGCCCGCTGCTCAACGCTGATTTGTTGGGGGACAAGCAAAAACCTACCGAGTCCTCGTTTTTCAATATGCTCAGGGGGCAGGTGAAGGCGGGCAGTGTGTTGACGCACCCGGTGGCTTACCCGTTGACCACAATCGAGCCTGGCATCGCTCACGGGCGCTTGCTGGGCGGTAACCTGTCGATGATTGCCGCGACCATGGGCACGCCTTATGAAATCGAGGCCGAGGGCGTGATCCTGCTTATCGAGGACATCAACGAGCCGTTGTACCGCATTGATCGGCTGCTGACTCATCTGCGGCTCGCAGGCACGCTGGGCAAGTTGCGCGGGGTTCTGGTGGGGGATGTGGCGGGGGTCGATTCGATTGCGCTGGAGCGGTTGCTCAAGCAGACGTTCGAGCCGTTGCGGATTCCGGTGTTGTCGGGGTGGCGTAGCGGGCATTGCGATCCGAACCTGACGTTGCCGATGGGGGCATTGGTCCGGCTGGATGCGGGCAATAAGGAATTGGTGTTGGAGCAGGATGTAGTTATCAAGCGATAGTTCTACAGCGCCTGATAGTCAGTCTTCGCGGGCAAGCCTCGCTCCTACAGGTGTTACATGTTTCCTGTAGGAGCGAGGCTTGCCCGCGAAGCTTTTAGCGGTTACGCAAGCCTTCGAGCAGCTTATGCGTCGGATACCCGTCCGCCGGCCAGCCAAACGACTGCTGGGCGCTGCGGATCGCTTTGCGGGTGTTGGCGCCGATGATGCCGTCGGCGGTGCCCGCTTCGTATTTCTGCGCGCTCAGCAGGTTTTGCAGCTCGATCCGTTCGGTACGGCTCAGCGGCAAATCATCCTTGGGCCAGGTGCCATTGATGAAACCCGCGCCGTTGAAGCGCTCGGACAACAAACTGACGGCCAGCGCATAGGACGACGAGTTGTTGTACTTGAGGATCGCACGGAAGTTGTCGAGCACCAGGAATGCCGGGCCACGATAGCCCGCCGGCAGCAGCAGGGCCGCCGACAGGTGTTCCGAGCCGGCCGGAACCCGGCCGCCGTTAGGCAGCGTGACGCCCAATTGCTGCCATTCGGCGACGCTCTTGCGAATCGAGCCATCGGCCAGCACGTAGTTGAAGCTGCCCGGCAGCTGCACTTCAAAGCCCCATGGCTGGCCTTTCTGCCAGCCAGAGCTTTGCAGGTAGTGCGCGGTCGACGCCAGGGCGTCGGCGGAGCTGCCCCAGATGTCGCGACGGCCGTCGCCATCAAAGTCCACGGCGTGGGTGTTGTAGGTGGTCGGGATGAACTGGGTCTGGCCCATGGCGCCGGCCCAGGAACCGAGCATTTTCTCCGGCGCGATGTCGCCCTGTTGCAGGATCTGCAGGGCCGCGATCAATTGCGCGTGGGCGAAACCAGGGCGCCGGCCTTCGTAGGCCAGGGTCGCCAGGGAGTTGATCACCGACTTGCTGCCCTGAAACTGGCCGAAATTACTTTCCATGCCCCACACCGCGACCAGTGCCTGACGATCGACGCCGTAGCGTTGTTCGATGCTTTGCAGGATGTCGGCGTACTGGCTGACCAGTGCCTGACCTTTGCGCACGCGCAACGGCGACAGGGCGCCATCGAGGTATTCCCACACCGGGCGGGAAAACTCCGGTTGGCTGCGGTCGGCACGGATCACGCTAGTGTCCAGGCTGACATTGGCGAAGGCGCGGTCGAACAGGTCGGCGCGGATGCCGGCGGCCAGCGCATCCTTGCGGAAACCCGCCTGCCATTCGGCGAAGGTCTGGGTCGGCTGGATGTCGAGATTTTCACCGGTCGGCACCACGGGCGGGATCACCGCTGGGGCTGTCGCGACGGGAAGGGTCTGAAGCGGTTGGGCGTCGGCGGCGGTCGGTTTTTCCGCGCAGGCGACAAGCAGAACGAGGCTGGAGGCAGCAATCAATTGGCGCAAATGCCAACGACGGGAAATACAAAGGGGCATGCACGGGTCCAGGGAATACGGATCAGGTGCAGACCTTAACATGTTGAGCGATGGCTTGCCCTTCAGGCCGCCAGAAAGTAAGAAGCCTCCCAGTTGTCAGACTGGAAGGCTTCGCGGCGGTAGCTGCCTTTGCCCTTGCCGGCTCGTTCCTGACGGCTGCGGAACAGTGGCTGGGCGATGATGGATTTGGCCTTGTTGGGGCCATGTTTAGATGGCTTTTTGCTCATGATCTGATCTCTCGATTGAGTGGGGTTTTGCGGGGGGAAATAATCTGCCGAAGTTGGGGTTCTGTCTAGACCCCACATTGCGTAGGACCTTTCGGACGTCTTCGCGGGCAAGCCTCGCTCCTACGGGGTCATCGATTGACTGTAGGAGCGAGCGGTGCGGCGGTCCGACTTGCCCGCGAACGGCCGTTATGCGATTACTCTGCGGGCAACGACAATCTCTGCCCAGCCATCAACAACGACAACCGGCTCAAACTCATCCATGGCGAACCCGCCGCCTGACCTTTGATCTGTGCGTCGATGCGCTGCGCTTCCAACAACAACTGTGCCCAGCGTTGCGCCGAGTAACGTTGCAAGGCTTTGCTCATCAGCGGTTTGCGTTTGTCCCAGACCGGCGGTCGGGCAGAGCTGAAGGCTTTGTCCAGCGGCACGCCCTGGCTGTATTGCAGCGAGAGGTTGGCCAGCAAGCGCAGTTCCCGGGCCAGCGCCCAGAGAATCACCGGCGGTTCGACGCCTTCACCGCGCAGCCCTTCGAGCATGCGCAGGGCGTGAGCGGCTTCGCCGTTGAGAATCGCGTCGGTCAGGCCAAAGACATCGAAGCGCGCGCTGTCTGCCACCGCGGCTTGCACGGTTTCGACGGTAATCTGCCCGCCTTCAGCCATCAGCTTGAGCTTTTCGATCTCTTGCGCGGCCGCCAGCAAGTTGCCCTCGACTCGCGCGGCGATCAGTTCCACGGCGTCCTGGCTGGCGGACAGGCCTGCCTGGGACAAGCGCTGCCGGATCCAGCCCGGCAACTGGCTGGCGTCCACCGGCCAGATTTGCACGAATTGAGTGTGCTGACCTTCGACCAGCGCCTTGCCCCACTTGGTTTTCTGCGCGCTGCCGTCGAGCTTCGGCAGGCTGATCAGCAGCACGGTGTCTTCGGCCGGTCGCGAGCAGTACTCGATGAATGCGGCTGCACCTTTGTCACCGGGTTTGCCGGACGGCAGACGCAGTTCCAGCAGGCGTTTTTCAGCGAACAACGACATGCTTGCGCCGGCTTGCAGCAGCGTTCCCCAGTCGAAACTGGCTTCGGCGGCGAACACCTGGCGTTCATCGAAGCCCTGTTGACGGGCGGCTGCGCGAATGGCGTCGGCGGCTTCCTGACACAGCAGCGGATCGTCGCCACTGATGATGTAGACCGGCGCGAGCGCACCTTGCAGGTGTTTGGCGAGTTGGGCGGGGGCGAGTTTCATAGGCGAGGGCAAACGGGGCGCCTGAGCGCCCCGTAAGTCTTATTGCTGCGGGATTTCGACAGGCGACTGACGCGGCGTTTCCGCTTCAGCCTTTTGCGCTGCTTCCAGTGCCGCGGCTTCAGCCTTGGCCCTGGCTTCGGCAGTCTCTTGCAACTGATCCAGCTGAGATGGCGTGAGCTGTTGCATGCGGATCATCATGCGTTGAACCATTTCACGACGCGTGTCCCTGCGGGCATCGGCGGCTTCCTGGTCGGAACCCACCAGGTTGTTGCCGTCGTGAATGAAGACTCGCTGCGTTTCAATCTTGTCGCTCACCAGCAGCAGGTCGTTCCGACCCAGGATGACGTAGTCGAGCACGGTATTCAGCTCATACTCGCCAGTACGGCCGGCGCCTGCGTAGCTGAGAATGCGCTGGGTTTCTTTTTCGTCGGCCAGCACCAGTTTGTAAGGTGCGCCGCTGTGGACATTGATGCCGCTGTTTTCCATCACCTGACGCATGAGCGTCACGGTTTCACCGTAGGAATTGCGCGCGCTCAGGTCGATTTCCTTGATCGCCATTTCATAGGTGCCGGTGCCGCGCAGCTGGAAACCGCAGGCGCTCAACAGGACCGCGAGGCCCATCACCAGCAAATTGCGTTTGATCATCTTGTTGCTCCCCTTGAAACCATGTGGGCCGATCATGCGGCCCGAAAGGTTTTACTCGGCGCCAGGCTCACCTGGCGCCTGATCCAATTAGCTGGCGACGATATTGACCAGTTTCCCGGGCACTACGATCACTTTACGAATAGTCAGGCCGTCGACAAAACGCAGCACGTTTTCGTTGATGCGGGCAGCGGCTTCGATCTCTTCACGAGTCGCGCTGGCCGGCATTTCGATCTGGCCGCGCAGCTTGCCGTTGACCTGGATAACCAGTGTCAGGCTGTCCTGCACCAGTGCGCTGTCGTCCAGCACTGGCCAACCGGCGTCGATCACCGGATCGGCGTGACCCAGGCGATGCCACAGCTCATGGCTGATGTGCGGGGTGATCGGAGCCAGCAACAGCGTCACGGTTTCCAGACCTTCGTGAACCAGCGCGCGATCCTGTTCGGTCGCTTGCGGGGCTTTTTCCAACACGTTCATCAGCGTCATCACCTGGGCGATGGCGGTGTTGAATTTGTGGTTCTGGCCAACGTCGTGGCTGGCCTGCTTGATGGCCTGGTGGATCGAACGGCGAATGACTTTCTGCTCGTCGTTCAGGCTGGCGATGTCCAGTTTGCCCGGCAGGCCCTGAGTCACGTGGGCCTGAGCCAGACGCCAGACGCGCTTGAGGAAGCGGTGCGAACCTTCTACACCGGAGTCGGACCATTCCGCGCTCATGTCAGGCGGCGAGGCGAACATCATGAACAGGCGGCAGGTGTCTGCGCCGAACTGGTCAATCATCGACTGAGGGTCAACGCCGTTGTTCTTCGACTTGGCCATCTTCTCGGTGCCGCCGATTTCCACCGGCAGGCCGTCGGCGATCAACTTGGCGCTGATGACCTTGGCCTTGCTGTCGCGCTCGAGTTCAACGTCTGCCGGGTTGAACCAGGTGTAAGCACCATTGGCTTCGCGACGATAGTAAGTCTCGGCGATCACCATGCCCTGGGTCAGCAGGTTCTTGAACGGCTCGTTGGAACTCACCAGGCCTTCGTCGCGCATCAGCTTGTGGAAGAAGCGCGCGTAGAGCAGGTGAAGAATCGCGTGTTCGATACCGCCGATGTACTGATCCACCGGCAGCCAATGGTCGGCTGCGGATTTTTCCACCAGGCCGCCTTCATAGTGCGGCGAGGCGTAACGGGCGTAGTACCACGAGGACTCGACGAAGGTGTCCATGGTGTCGGTTTCACGCTTGGCCGGTGCGCCGCATTTCGGGCAAGTGCACTCGTAGAACTCGGGCATGCGGGCCAATGGCGAACCGGCGCCGTCCGGAACCACATCTTCCGGCAGTACGACAGGCAGCTGGTCTTCCGGGACCGGCACGTCACCGCAGGTGCCGCAGTGGATGATCGGGATCGGGCAGCCCCAGTAACGCTGACGGCTGATGCCCCAGTCGCGCAGGCGGAACTGGGTACGCGATGCGCCGAGGTTTTTCTTGATCAGCGCGACTTCGATGGCGTCGAAAGCGCCTGCGAAGTCGAGGCCGTCAAATTCGCCGGAGTTGATCAGCGTGCCGTGTTCGCCGTAGGCGTCTTGCCACGGCGCCGGGTTGGTGTCACCTGAACTGGTGCGCACCACCGATTTGACCGGCAGGTTGTACTTGTGGGCGAACTCGAAATCACGCTCGTCGTGCGCTGGAACCGCCATGACGGCGCCGTCGCCGTAGTGCATCAGCACATAGTTGGCGATCCACACTGGCAGTTTCTCGCCGGTCAGTGGGTGCTCGACGAACAGGCCGGTCGGCAGGCCTTTTTTCTCTTGGGTGGCGACGTCGGCTTCAGCGACGCTGCCGCCCTTGCATTCAGCGATGAACGCTTGCAGCTCGGGATTGTTCTGTGCGGCCAGGGTGGCCAGGTGGTGTTCGGCGGCCACGGCGACGTAGGTCGCGCCCATCAGGGTGTCCGGACGGGTGGTGAAGACTTTCAGCGCGCCGGCTTCGCCGATGGAGTCGACGTTGTACGGGAACTGCACTTCCATGCCGCGGGACTTGCCGATCCAGTTGCGCTGCATGGTCTTGACCTGTTCAGGCCAGCCCGGCAGATCGTCGAGACTCTCCAGCAGTTCATCCGCGTACGCGGTGATCTTGAAGTAGTACATCGGGATTTCGCGTTTTTCGATCAGCGCGCCGGAGCGCCAGCCGCGACCGTCGATCACTTGCTCGTTGGCCAGGACGGTCTGATCGACCGGGTCCCAGTTCACGGTGCCGCTCTTTTTGTAGATCACGCCTTTTTCGAACAGGCGAGTGAACAGCCATTGTTCCCAGCGGTAGTAATCGGGCTTGCAGGTGGTCACTTCACGCGACCAGTCCACCGCCAGGCCCAGGCTGCGCAGCTGGGATTTCATGTAGGCGATGTTTTCGTAGGTCCACTTGGCGGGCGCTACGTTGTTCTTCATCGCGGCGTTTTCCGCCGGCATGCCGAAGGCGTCCCAACCCATGGGTTGCAGGACGTTCTTGCCTTGCATGCGCTGGTAGCGGGAGATCACGTCGCCGATGGTGTAGTTGCGCACATGCCCCATGTGTAGCTTGCCGCTGGGGTAAGGGAACATCGACAGGCAATAGAACGTCTCCTTGCCTGGCTGTTCACTGACTTCAAAGGACTTTTGCTCGTCCCAGAACGACTGGGCGGCGGCTTCGATTTCACGGGGCTGATATTGTTCGTGCATGGCTACTTTTGAACTGAATAGGGGTGGCCTAATCCTCTTCAATGCGACGCTGGACGGTGATCACGCCAAATCGGCGTTTCGGTGCCCAGACGAGCTGGAAGTGGAGTTACAGGAAGCGCCGTAGCATACATGACCGCACTCTACCGAGGGAAACCCTGATTACTGCCGCGCGTCTCGCAGAAATGGCTGCGAGGGCCGTTGGTCGCGGCGTTCAGCCGGTTTGTTCATGGAAGCTAAGCTCTAAATGGGGAGTGAGTCTTATCTTCAATGAGGTGAGGGATGGTTGAGTCACAGCAAAAAGTTACAAAACCAGAGTTGTACGAAAGACTGATCGATCGTCTGGGATTGGCCTTGGACGCGGCAAAAACCGCTGGCCGGTTGCGCGATGAACGTCCCCTGGAGCTGGAACTGCGTGGCCTGAGCCCCGCAGAGTTTGAACTGGTCAAGGCGTATCTGGATCGCAGTGAACGTGAAACACACGGATGCTTGTCAGAAGCAGTGAAGCAACTCGACGCACCACGTTCGGCCAAGATCATCTGGCTCAAGGACAAGGCACCCGGCAAAGACGCGGTAAAGGTCCGGTCTCTGCAATTCAAGTAAGGGCACTTGAACCCATGGCGTGTGGTTTTTTAAAGCATAGTCCTTTCGCATTTGTTGTCGCATTGCGTCAACCCACTTAGGCTTCGAGCATCTTCAGGAGATGCTCGATGCCTTTTCGTTACTTCGTTAAACACCTTCTCATGCCGCCCGGCATTTTGTTGCTGTTGCTGGTGCTTGCCTGGTGGTTTCGCCGCTCAAGACCGCGCCTTGCCGGTGTGTGCTTTGCGCTGGGGGCGGGCGGCTTCTGGCTGATGAGCCTGCCGGTGGCTGTGCAATGGGGCGCCAAAGCCCTGGAGCGCGAGCCGCCGCTGGCTCGCGAGGAGTGGGCAACCCTGGCTCAGCGCGCCGACGCGATCATCGTGCTCGGTGCGGGGCGCGAACGTGGCGACCTGGCCTGGGGCGCGGACCAACCGACCGGTGTCGCGCTGGAGCGCGAACGCTATGCGGCGCGGCTGGCGAAGGCGTCGGGCTTGCCGATCCTGACCAGCGGCGGATTGCATTACGGGACACCACCGAGCGAAGCCAGGTTGATGGCCGATTCGTTGCGCGATGATTTCGGCGTGACCGTGCGCTGGCAGGAAGAGGGCAGCCGCACCACGTGGGAGAACGCTCAATTCAGTGCTGAGGTGTTGTTGCCGGAAGGGGTCAAGCGCGTGGTCGTTGTCACCCAGGCCTGGCACATGCCGCGAGCGGTCTGGAGTTTTCAGAAGGCGGGTTTTGAGGTGGTGGCGGCGCCGATGGGGTTTCTCGGGGTGGATAATGCCCGGCCGTTGGCGGGCTGGGTCCCGGAATTCAAGTCGGTGTGGCAAAGCGGGATGTTGTTGAATGAGGCGGCGGGGCAGGTGGGGTATCCGCTGTTTTACCGATAGCCCAAAACTTGCACATTCCCTATAGGAGCGAGCTTGCTCGCGATGAGTCTGAAAGCGGCGCTTGTTTGCGGCAAACACGCGTCATCGTTCACGTCCATCGCGAGCAAGCTCGCTCCTACAGAGATTCAGACGGTTTTGGCCATCCGGTTCGCGATCAGCGCCCAGCCGAACAACAACACGCACACGATGATCAGCGGCCACGAGCGCCATTCAAGATACGGCGTCAGGTTGTGCATTGGCACCACTTCGCCATACAGAATGCCGCGTTCGAACTGTGGGATCTGGACAGTGATCTGCCCAAACGGGTTGATCAGGCCGGTGACGCCGTTGTTGGTGGCGCGGATCATCCAGCGACCGGCCTCAAGTGCGCGCATCTGCGCCATCTGCAAGTGTTGCAGCGGGCCGATGGAGGTGCCAAACCAGGTGTCGTTGCTGATGGTCAGCAACAGATCGCTGCGAGCGGCAAGGCTGGCGGCGAATTCCGGATAAACCACCTCGTAGCAGATGAACGGCGCAATCTGATAACCCTTGGCTTGCAGCATCGCCTGATCGGCGGGGCCGCGGGCAAAGTCCGACATCGGCAAATCGAAGAAGGCGATCAGCCCGCGCAGCACTTCCTGCAATGGTACGTACTCACCGAACGGCACCAGTTTCTGCTTGAGGTACGTGCCATCGCCTTCTCCCACTACGGTAATGCCGTTGTAGAAGCGTTTCTGGTGGTGAACCTCTTCACGGATCGGTACGCCGGTAATCAGCGCGCTCTTACGTTCCGCGGCGAAGTTTCCCATCATGTTCAGGTAGCCCTGGGCGGACTCCTTGAGCACCGGGACGGCGGTTTCCGGCCAGATCAGCAGGTCGACCGGCTTGGAGCTGAAGCTCATGTCGCGGTACAGCGCCAATTGCGCATTGAGCTGCGCCGGGTCCCACTTCATGCTTTGTTCGATATTGCCTTGAATCGCCGCGACGCTCAGCGGCTCGCCGGCCGGGGTGGTCCAGGCATGGCCCTTGAGTGCGATGCCGGCGACCCAAGGGCCGAGCAACAGCAATACGCCGGCGGCGATGAAGCCTTTACGCCCCGCTTTCACCAGGCGCAAGGCGTTGTAGATCAGTGCGGCGGTCAGGGCCAGGGTAAAGGAAATCAGCCACATCCCGCCCACCGGGGCGAGCCCGGCCAACGGGCCGTCGAGCTGGCTGTAACCGGAGTAGAGCCACGGGAAACCGGTCAGGAACCAGCCACGAAACGCTTCCTGGCCGACCCACAACGCCGCAAATGCCAGGGCATCGGCCAGCGGCGCCTCGTTGCGTCGCAGCCAGCGCGCCCAGATCCAGGCGGGCAGGGCGAAAAACCAGGCAATCGCTGCGGTGAAGAGCAGCATCAGGAACCCGGCCAGCAGCACGGAAGCGCCACCGAAGTTGTGAATGCTGTAGTAGATCCAGCTGGTGCCCGCGCCAAACAGACCAAAACCGAAACACCAGCCACGGCCCAAGGCCTGACGTGGGTTCAGTTCGCGCAAACCGGCATAAAAGAACCCGACCGCCAGCAGTGCCAACGGCCAGATATCGAACGGCGCCAGGGCCAGGGTGGTGAGTGCACCGGCCGCCACGGCCAGCAGGTTACCGGGCCAGCCGGGGCGGGTTACGCGGAGCATGTCAGTCCTTAACGGGCAATAGGTGTCAGGCGCAGCAAATGAATCCGACGACTGTCGGCGTTCAGGATGCGGAAGCGGTAAGGGCCGATTTCAGTGATTTCGTTGCGTTTTGGCAAGTGCCCGAACGCGCTCATCACCAGGCCGCCAACGGTGTCGAATTCATCGTCGGAGAACTCGCTGTCGAAGAATTCGTTGAAGTTCTCGATCGGCGTCAGGGCCTTGACCAGAAAATCACCGCTGGGCAGCGGCTTGATGTAGCTGTCTTCCTCAACGTCATGCTCGTCTTCGATGTCGCCGACAATCTGTTCCAGCACGTCTTCGATGGTCACCAGACCTGCCACGCCGCCGTATTCGTCGATGACGATGGCCATGTGGTTGTGGTTGGCGCGGAATTCGCGCAGCAACACATTCAGGCGCTTGGACTCGGGCACGAAGGTGGCCGGGCGCAGCAGATCCTTGATGTTGAAGCTGTCACCGTTCTCCCTGAGGATCAACGGCAGCAAGTCCTTGGCCAGCAACACGCCCATCACGTCATCGTGGCTTTCGCCAATGACCGGGTAGCGGGAGTGGGCCGAGTCGACCACGGCGGGCAAAAACTCGCGGGGTGTCTGGGTCGCCTTGATGCTGATCATCTGCGAACGCGGGACCATGATGTCCCGTACTTGCAGGTCTGCAACCTGGATGGCGCCTTCGACGATGGCCAGCGCTTCGCTGTCCAGCAACTTGTTTTGATGCGCATCGCGCAGGAGCTCCAGCAGCTCCTGACGGTTCTTCGGCTCGTGGGCAAAAGCCTGGGTGAGCTTACCCAGCCATGACTTCTGCCCGTTGCTCGATCGATCTTCGCTCATAGCGATTACTCTGAATCCTTTGTTGTAACGATAGGGGATGTTTCTGTTTCGTCGTCCGCGTACGGGTCGGGGTAGCCCAACTCAGCAAGCAACGTTCGTTCCAGTGCTTCCATTTCTTCGGCTTCGTCGTCATCTATATGGTCGTAACCCAGCAGATGCAGGCAGCCGTGAATGACCAGATGTGCCCAGTGGGCCTTGGGTTCCTTGCCTTGCTCGGCGGCTTCGCGCTCGACCACCGCCACGCAGATCACCAGATCGCCCAGCAGCGGGATGTCGAGAAACTCGTCAGGCACATCGGCAGGAAACGACAGCACGTTGGTGGCGTAGTCCTTTTGCCGCCAGGTGTGATTCAGCTCGCGCCCCTCCGCTTCGTCGACCAGGCGAATGGTCATTTCGGAGTCGGCGGTGCGCTGGCGCAGGGCCAGTTCACACCATTGGCGGAACTCGGCTTCACTTGGCGCAGATGCTTCGGTGGCCAGTTGCAGATCAAGCTCAAGCATCGCGGCGGCTGTCCTTTGGTGTTTCGTCTGCCCCGCGATTCTCGAAGCGCTCGTAGGCTTCGACGATCCGCTGCACCAGTGGATGGCGCACGACGTCCTTGGGCATGAAATGGGTGAAGCTGATGCCCGGCACGTCTTTCAGCACTTCGATCACGTGGTGAAGCCCGGACTTGGTGCCTTTCGGCAGGTCGACCTGGGTGATGTCACCGGTGATGACCGCAGTGGAACCGAAACCGATCCGGGTCAGGAACATCTTCATCTGCTCGACGGTGGTGTTCTGGCTTTCGTCGAGGATGATGAAGCTGTTGTTCAGCGTGCGACCGCGCATGTAGGCCAGCGGCGCGACTTCGATCACCTGGCGCTCGATCAGCTTGGCGACGTATTCGAAGCCGAGCATTTCGTAGAGTGCGTCGTAGAGCGGACGCAGGTACGGGTCGATCTTTTGCGACAGGTCGCCGGGCAGGAAGCCGAGTTTTTCACCCGCTTCAACCGCCGGGCGCACCAGCAGGATGCGGCGGATCTGCTCGCGTTCCAATGCATCTACCGCGCAGGCAACGGCCAGGTAGGTCTTGCCGGTACCGGCCGGACCGATGCCGAAGTTGATGTCGTTGCCGAGGATTTCCTTCACGTAGCGCAGCTGATTCAAGCCGCGAGGGCGAATCATGCCTTTTTTGGTGCGCAGGGCCACGGAGGGTTCAGACGGCGAAACGTTGTCCAGCTCTTCGACGGCCGATTCCTGCAGGAACAGGTGAACCATGTCCGGCGACAGCTCGGTACCCTTGGTTTCCCGGTACAGGCGGCGCAGGAGGTTTTCCGCGGAGGTGGTGTGTTTGGGGTCGCCGATCAGCTCGAACTGATTTCCGCGGTTGCGGATTTCGATGGTCAGGCGTTGCTCGATCAAGCGCAGGTGCTCGTCGAACATCCCGCACAGATTGGCAAAGCGGCGAGCCTCAAAGGGCTCGAGGATAAAACGATGTGGTTCTATGGGTGCGTTCAAGGTCGTATTTAGCCGCCCTGGGGCAATTAAGATGAAATCAAGGATAACGCCAGTGAGGCGGGTGCGAAAGCTCTTAAATATCTCGACCTGACACACCTCGATTCTGTAGGAGCCGGCTTGCTGGCGATGAAGGATAACGCGGTTTGTCAGGCAGACCGTGGTGCGGCCTTCGCGGGCAAGCCTCGCTCCTACAGGTTTTGTGGTGTCATTGAATTAGAGAGCCGCGCAGCGAGTGCGGTTGTGCCGCATCGATGTGCACGTCGGCGAATTGGCCGATCAGGGTTGGATTGTCGCAGCGGAAGTTGACGATCCGGTTATTCTCGGTCCGGCCCTGCAGCTCGCCAGGGTCTTTTTTCGAGTAATCGGTCACCAGGATCCGCTGGACCGAACCGACCATTTGTCGGCTGATCTCGAAACCTTGCTGGTTCAGGCGATGTTGCAAAGCGTTCAGGCGTTCTTTTTTCAGTTCTTCCGGCGTTTCGTCGGCCAGATCGGCTGCCGGCGTGCCTGGGCGCTGGCTATAGACGAACGAATAGGAGAAGTCGAAACCGACGTCTTCGATCAGCTTCATGGTCTGTTCGAAGTCTTTTTCGGTTTCGCCCGGGAAGCCGACGATGAAGTCCGAGCTGATGCAGATCCCCGGAACGGCGGCGCGCAGCTTGCGCAGTTTGGATTTGTATTCCAGCGCCGTGTGGTTGCGCTTCATCGCCGACAGAATGCGGTCCGAACCCGATTGCACCGGCAGGTGCAGGTGTTTCACCAGCTCCGGTACCTCGGCGTGTGCCTGGATCAGGCTGTCGGAGAACTCCAGCGGGTGCGAAGTGGTGTAGCGGATGCGGTCGATGCCATCGACAGCGGCGACCACGCGGATCAGCTCGGCGAGGTCCGCCAGGCGACCATCGTGAGTGGTGCCGCGATAGCCGTTGACGTTCTGGCCCAGCAACGTCACTTCACGCACGCCGTTCTCGGCGAGGTGGATGATCTCGGCAATCACGTCATCGAACGGGCGGCTGACTTCTTCGCCGCGGGTGTAGGGCACCACGCAGAATGTGCAGTACTTGCTGCAACCTTCCATCACCGACACATAAGCGCTCGGGCCATCGATGCGCGGCTCGGGCAGGTGGTCGAATTTTTCGATTTCCGGGAACGAGACGTCGACTTGCGGCAGCTTGGTGGCGCGGGCGGCGTCGATCATTTCCGGCAGACGGTGCAGGGTTTGCGGGCCGAACACCACGTCGACGTACGGTGCGCGATCGCGGATGGCGGCGCCTTCCTGGCTGGCGACGCAACCGCCGACGGCGATCACCATCTCCGGGTTGGCCAGTTTCAGTTCACGCCAGCGGCCGAGCTGGGAATACACCCGGTCTTGGGCGCGTTCGCGGATCGAGCAAGTGTTGAGCAGGATCACGTCGGCGTCTTCAGCGCGAGCGGTGACTTCCAGGGCCTGATGTTCACCCAGCAGATCAACCATGCGCGAGCTGTCGTACTCGTTCATCTGGCAACCGTGGGTTTCGATGTAAAGCTTCTTGGCCATGGATACAGTCATCACGTGATTCAAAGAACCGCGCATTATAGGGAACATGTCCCAAGGTTCCTACCGTTGCGCGTCCGGTGGCTATGCTATAGTTCGCGCCCTCATTTTTATCCCCCGATGTGTTGCTCGCCCACCATGACCAAACGTGAAGCTCCAATCTACAAGGTGATTTTCCTCAATCAGGGCCAGGTGTACGAAATGTACGCCAAGCAGATCTATCAAAGTGATCTGTGGGGCTTCCTGGAAGTGGAAGAGTTCGTCTTTGGCGAGCGCACGCAAGTGGTCGTCGACCCGAGCGAAGAGAAGCTCAAGGCTCAGTTCGAGGGCGTGGTGCGCAGTTTTGTGCCGATGCATTCGATCGTGCGCATCGACGAAGTCGAGCGTCTGGGCACCCCGAAAATCAGCGAAGCCCGTGGCGCGGTCGGCAATGTGATGCCGTTTCCGATGCCGATGCCTGAGAAGTAAGCCTCAAGACCGGGTCGCGCCCTTCGCGGGCAAGCCTCGCTCCTACAGGTTATGTGTGCGCATAAGACCTGTAGGAGCGAGGCTTGCCCGCGAAGGGGCCAGAAAGATCGAGGCAGAAATCAGGGAAGAGGCGAAAACGGCGTGCGCCCATCGGCGCTTTGCAATTCCATCAGGTACTTGCGGAAGATCTGCCCAAGCACCTGAGTCGCCACTTCAAGCTCTTCACGCGGCATCTTCTCGGCGACTTCATCCGCCGTATCCAGCGCTTCTTCCGCACCATTGACCGCCGCCATTTTCAGCACGATGTACGCCTGAACGTTATTGGCCGGTACACCTTCGCCGTGGAAGAACATGGTGCCGAGTTTGAATTGCGCCTGGGCATGGCCTTGCAGCGAGGCCTTTTCGAAGTAATCCAGGGCTTTTTTCAGATCGCGCGGGGTGTTTTTGCCGTCGTAGTAGAACTCACCCAACTCGTATTGCGCTTGCGCATCCCCTTCATCCGACGCTTTCTGACAGGCGGCGAGCGCCTGTGCCAGGTCTTGCGGCTGGGTATTGAGGGTGCAGCGACCCATCGCTGGGATTAACAACGAGTTGCCGCCTGCTTGTGCGAGCGCGAGCAGGGGCTGAAGGAGCAACAGGCAGCCCATTGCAAGGGCGCGGCCGGTGCGGTTCATGGGAATCGACTTACCTCTGAAGGGCGCGCGGACCCAACGAGGGGATCCAATAAGCGCGCATTATGAAATAAGCAGGGCCAACCTTACAAAGTCTTTACTCGTTTTTCTGCTGCACGGGGAATATATCGTCCACTTTGCGGGGGATTATCGGCAGGTGAGTAGGAAAAGAGGCGGGAATGTAGGTGAAAGCTGACGCTGGCAATCGCCAACGTCAGCGGTACAGCGTTATTTCAATGCAGCGAAAGCGCGCTCGGCGGCATCCAGGGTCAGTTTCAACTCGGCTTCGCCATGGGCGATCGAGGTGAAGCCGGCTTCGAATGCACTTGGCGCCAGGTACACGCCACCTTCGAGCATCAGGTGGAAGAAACGGCCGAACAGCTTCGCGTCGCTGGCCATCACGTCATCGAAGGTGACGATGTCGTCGGCGCCGCTGAAGTACAAGCCGAACATGCCACCGGCCTGGGTGGTCACGAACGGAATGCCGGCGGCGTCGGCGCGCTGTTGCAGGCCATCGAGCAGGCGGCTGGTGTAGTCGCTCAGTTCGGCGTGGAAGCCTGGGCGGCTGATCAGGCGCAAGGTCGTCAGGCCGGCCGCCATTGCCAGCGGGTTACCCGACAAGGTGCCAGCCTGGTACACCGGGCCCAGTGGCGCGATGTGCGACATGATTGCGCGTTTGCCGCCGAAGCAGCCAACCGGCATGCCACCACCGATGATCTTGCCGAACGTGGTCAGGTCTGGCGTAACGCCGTAATGCGCTTGAGCGCCGCCGAGGGCAACGCGGAAACCGGTCATCACTTCGTCGAAAATCAGCACCACGCCGTGCTTGTCGCACAGGGTTCGCAGGCCTTCGAGGAAGCCCGGTGCCGGCGGTACGCAGTTCATGTTGCCGGCCACCGGCTCGACGATGATGCAGGCCACGTCCTGGCCCACTTCAGCGAGCATGGTTTCCACTGCGTCGATGTCGTTGAACGGCAGGGTCAGGGTGTGTTTGGCGAAGGCCGCCGGTACACCGGCCGAGCTCGGCACACCTTGGGTCAGGGCGCCGGAACCTGCTTTAACCAGCAGGCTGTCGGAGTGGCCGTGGTAGCAGCCTTCGAACTTGATGATGCTGTCGCGACCGGTGAAACCACGGGCCAGGCGAATCGCGCTCATGGTCGCTTCGGTGCCGGAGCTGACCATGCGCACCATTTCCATCGATGGCACGATCGAGCAGACCAGGTCGGCCATCTCGGTTTCCATCTCGGTCGGGGCGCCATAGGACAAGCCGTGTTCCAGCTGCTTGCGCACCGCGTCCAGCACGTCCGGATGGCTGTGGCCGAGGATCATCGGCCCCCAGGAACCGACGTAATCCACATAACGCTTGTCGTCTTCGTCGGTGACGTAGGCGCCTTCAGCGTGTTTGAAAAACAGGGGGGTGCCGCCAACGCTCTTGAACGCGCGAACAGGCGAATTCACGCCACCGGGAATGTGTTTCTGGGCATTGGCAAACAGCGTTTCGGAACGAGACATGATGGGGCTCTCAAATCAGATTTTTAGTAATTCGTTGAATGCGCGGGCGCGGCGGGTCACTTCAGCCGTGCTCTCGGCGCCAAACAGGCCGTGGACCACCGCCAGCAGATCGACCCCGTGGGCCACCAGCGGGGCGGCGTTTTCCAGGGTGATGCCGCCGATCGCGCAGATCGGCAGGTGCAATGTGCTGCGGGCCTGGTCGAGCAGTTCGAGGCTGCAAGTCGGTGCGCCGGGTTTGGTACTGGAATTGAAGAAACGGCCGAAGGCGACATAACTGGCGCCTTCTTTGGCCGCTTGTTCGGCGAGTTCGAGTTGCGCGTGACAGGTCGAACCGATGATCGCCTGGCGACCGAGCAACGCACGGGCCGGGGTCAGCGGGCCGTCGGTCTGGCCCAGGTGCACGCCGACGTTCAGGCGTGCGGCCAGTTCGGCATCGTCATTGATGATCAGATGGGTCTTGTAGCGTTCGCACAGATCGCGCAGGGCTTCAGCTTCACGCAGACGGCGGGCCTCGTCGCTGCTCTTGTCGCGGTATTGCAGCAGGGTGACGCCGCCTTCCAGCGCCGCCTCCACGTACGAAAGAAATTTACCGGCCAGTAACTGGCTGTCGGTAATGGCGTACAGGCCACGTAGTTTCATCGGGCAAGCCTCATGGCGTTACGAACAGAAATCCAGTGGCAGGCGGCGCGGCACGAACTGGCCTTTGCCCAACTGCTCGGCATCGCGCAGGGTGCGCCACGTGTAGTTAAGCGCGCTCTGCACGGCACTGATGAGGTTTTCACCCTGGGCCAGACGACCGGCGAGGGCGCTCGCCAATGTGCAACCGGAACCGTGGTAACTGCCGGGCAAGCGCTGGCAGGTATAGGTTTCGCGCAGACCGTCGCGGCTGTACAGGCGATTGTGTATCTCGTGTTCATCACCGTGGCCGCCGGTGATCAGCAGGTGTTTGACGAACGGCAGGAGTTTTTCAGCGCACTCGTCGGCGGTGCCTTCTGGCAGTTCAGCGAGGATGCGGGCTTCGGGAAGGTTAGGGGTGGCGATGATAGCCAGGGGCAGCAGGCGTTCGCGCATGGCGTAGCCGACTTCGTCCTTGCCCAGTCGTCCGCCGCCGCCGGCGCGCAGCACCGGGTCGCAGACCATCGGCAAATGCGGGTGCGCCTGAAGCAGTTCGACGACGGTGTCGACCATTTCCAGGGAACCGAGCATGCCCAGCTTGACGGCGGCGACTTCGGAGTCGTTGAGCACGGCGTTGGCCTGAGCCAGCACCCACTCACGGTCGAGGACGCGGAAATCCGTGACGTTGACCGTGTCTTGCACGGTCAGGGCGGTGACGGCCGGAGCCGCATGACATCCCTGGGCAAGCAGGGCTTCGATATCTGCCTGCAAGCCGGCGCCACCACTTGGGTCGTGGCCGGAGAGACAGAGGACAACGGGGCGAGAGCTGTAGATATTCATGGTGCGCGAGCTTACCACCAAACATCGATTTTCGGGTGCAGTGCCCGCCAGGTCTGCCGATAGAGTGTCATGGGCAGGAAATGCAGTCGTCCGGGATTGTCACAATCTGACCGAGCAAACAGCTCTGGCTCTATATTCTTCTCTGGAACACCCGTTCTAGAGCCTTTCCAAGAAAAATTTCAATGGTGTTCAATGGCCATCAACGGCTATGCTAGAGTGGATCCAAACCAATAACAGGTAATGCCGGTTTTACGTCTACTCAAAAGGAATGAGGGGCTTCCTGAGATAACCGGACAGGCCACGCTGGGGCTTAAATGCGCTATTTGCTGATGTTGCTGTTTTGCTTGCCCCTCATGGCAAGCGCAGTCGAGTTTGATGAGTTCACTCAAAGCCTGCCCTTGGGCCGAACCCTGCAAGTGTTCGAAGACGCCGATGGTCAGGCGAGTATTGCCGATATCCGCGCGCAAGCCGCTGCCGGACACTTCAAGCCCCATGACAAGGCCACGCTCAACGCCGGTTACTCGCGTTCGGTGTTCTGGCTGAAAATCGACCTGCATTACCGCCCGACCAATCCCGCTGCACAGCGGACGTGGCTGCTGGAACTGGCCTATCCGCCCCTCGATCACCTTGATCTGTATTTGCCTGATGCCGGCGGTAGCTATCAATTGGCCCGTCAGACCGGCGACGCCTTGCCGTTCAGCAGTCGCGAGATTCGCCAGAACAACTACCTGTTCGATCTGAACTTTACGCCCGACCAAGCGCAAACCGTGTACTTGCGCCTGCAAAGCGAAGGGTCGATCCAGGCGCCGGTCACGTTGTGGTCGAGCACTGCGTTCCTCGAAGAACAGCCGGTGCGGCTTTATGTGTTGGGCCTGATTTACGGCGTGTTGCTGGGGATGCTGGTCTACAACCTGTTCATCTACCTCAGCGTGCGCGACACCAGCTACCTCTATTACATTTTTTATATTGCCTCGTTCGGCCTGTATCAGCTGTCGGTGAATGGCGCGGCCGTAGAGTATTTCTGGCCAGACAACCCGTGGTGGGCCAACGCCGCGACGCCGTTCTTCATTGGTTGCGCAGGGCTGTTCGGCAGCCAGTTTGCGCGCAGCTTCCTGCAAACGGCGACCCTCAGCCGCTGGCTCGATCGCTTGCTGCTGGCGTTGATTGCGTTCAGTGCGGTAGTCGTCGGGTTGTCATTGATGACCAGTTACGCCCTGGCCCTGCGCCTGGCGACGACGCTGGCCCTGTCGTTCACCGTGGTGATTTTCGCCGCAGGGTTTTTCGCCTGGTGGCGCGGCTTGCGGGTGGCGCGCTATTTCATCATCGCCTGGTCGGCGTTTTTGCTCGGCGGCATCATCAATACGATGATGGTGCTGGGTTACCTGCCGAACGTATTCCTGACCATGTATTCCAGCCAGATCGGTTCGGCCATCGAGGTGGCGCTGCTGTCCCTGGCCCTGGCCGACCGCATCAACGCCATGCGCGAGCAACAGGCGCAAACCTTGTTCGATGCAGGGCAGAAGCTTGAAGTGCTCAACCAGCAACTGGCGCACAGTAACAAGCTCAAGGATGAATTCCTCGCCACGCTGACCCACGAATTGCGCACCCCCATGAACGGCGTGATCGGTTCGCTGGAATTGATGCAAACCGTCGAGATGGACCCGGAGCTGGAGCAATACCAGCAAACGGCCGCCGGTTCGGCGCGCGACATGATGCGCATGGTCAACGGCATTCTTACCCTGACCGAATTGCAGGCCGGCAAGCTCAAGGCTTCGGCGTCCACCTTCAGTTTGCGCAGCGTGGTCGATACCTTGCGCGTGCAGTTCGAAGGCAACGCGTCGGGCAAGTCGCTGGACTTCAAGGTCGAGGTGACACCGGGCCTGCCGGACCGCTTGTACGGCGATAACGTCAAGTTGGCGCAATGCCTGGAATGCCTGCTGGATAACGCGATCAAGTTCACGCGAGTGGGCGGGGTGGCGCTGCGGGTCTCGGGTAAAAACGCGGAGCCCGGCAAGCTGGCATTGTCCTTTGCGGTGATCGACACCGGCATCGGTTTCACCGATCTGGGCGAGGCGACGCTGTATCAGCGGTTCTTCCAGCTCGACGGCTCGATGACCCGTGAATATGGCGGCCTCGGTGTCGGCCTGGCGATCTGTCGACAACTGGTCGACCTGCTCGGCGGGAACCTCACGCACCGCTCCGAGCCTGGTCGCGGCAGCCGCTTCCAGCTTGACGTCGAGTTTGAATTGCCGGTGGTCGAGCGCGTGACAACGCCATTGATGACCCGGGAATTCCCGCGCCTGCGCTTGCCTCAGGACTGCACGGTGCTGCTGGTGGACGACAACAGCATCAATCAATTGGTGATGCGCGGCATGTTGCTCAAGCTCGGGTTTCGGGTCCGTACGGCGGACAACGGGGTGGCCGCACTGGAAGTCCTGCAGCGTGAAACCTTCGACGCTGTACTCCTCGATTGTCAGCTACCGCCCCTCGACGGGGAGTCTGTCTGCTGCCAGATCCGGGACTTGCCGGGGTGTGCCGAATTGCCGGTGTTCATGATTGCCTTGAGTGCTGATCGGGAGCGCTGCCCAACCGGTGCACTGATCGATTACTTGAGCAAACCGGTGAAATTCGAAGACTTGCAGGCCGCGTTGTATCGACGCGTGCTTTGTCCAAAACAAGGCGAAAGCGCCGACAGTTAGGCGGATATGCCACTTTGTTCGGCCTCGGGGCAGTGCTTAACTGAACTCCTTGGCTGACCAAAGGAGCCCCGTCATGAACCTGCATCAGTTCGCCGAAACCCACGAAGTCACCAACCAGCCGCCGTCGCTGGACGGCGCCAACCTGTATCGCATCGACCTGCCTTTGCAGGAGTGGTCGCGGCGTTTCGGGGCCGGTTGGGCCGAGTCGCGGATCGACGCTTACGGCGCGCTGGCCGGCGGGCCGCTGATGGACGCGGGGTTCCTGGCCAACCAGAACAAACCGGTGTTCAGCAGCCACGACCGCTACGGTCATCGCATCGATCTGGTGGAATTTCACCCGGCGTATCACGAGCTGATGCGCACGGCTATCGAGCACGGGTTGACCTCGCTGCCCTGGGCGCATCCACAGGACGGCGCCCATGTCGCCCGCGCTTCCATGACCTACCTGCACAGCCAGGCCGAAGCCGGCAGCGGTTGCCCGCTGACCATGACCTTCGCCAGTGTGCCGGCGATGCGCTTGCAACCCGATCTCGCCCGGCAGTGGCTGCCGAAAATCCTCGCCACCGAATACGATCCGCGCAATGTCGGCATGGCCCATAAGGCCGGTGTCACCATTGGCATGGCGATGACCGAGAAACAGGGCGGCACCGATGTGCGGGCCAACACCACCAAGGCGTATCCGGTGGGTGCCAGCGGGCCGGGCCAGGCCTACGAACTGGTGGGCCACAAATGGTTCTGTTCTGCGCCGATGTGCGATGCCTTCCTCACGCTGGCCCAGACCGACAAAGGTTTGACCTGCTTCCTGTTGCCACGCCATCGCCCGGACGACACACGCAATCAGTTCTACATCCAGCGCCTGAAAAACAAACTCGGCAATTGCTCCAACGCCTCCAGCGAAGTCGAGTTTCGCGGTGCGCTGGCGTGGATGGTCGGCGAAGAGGGGCGCGGCGTTCCGACCATCATCGAAATGGTTGCCATGACCCGCTTCGATTGCATGGTCGGTTCCAGCGCCTTGATGCGTCAGGCGCTGACCCAGGCCAGTCATCACTGCGCTCATCGCAGCGTCGGCGGCAAGCTGCTCAGCGAACAACCGTTGATGCAGAACGTCCTCGCCGATCTGGCCTTGGAGAGCGAAGCCGCGTTGGCGTTGAGCCTGCGCATGGGCAAGGCGCTGGATCATCTGGATGACGGGCACGAAGCCAAATTCGCCAGGCTGGTGACCGCCGTGGGCAAGTACTGGATCTGCAAGCGCGCGCCCGCGATGATCAACGAAGCTGCCGAATGCATGGGCGGTGCCGGGTATGTCGAAGACAGCATCCTGCCGCGCTTGTACCGCGAGGCACCGGTCAATTCGACGTGGGAAGGTTCCGGCAACGTGCAATGCCTGGATGTGTTGCGGGCGCTGTCGAAAGAGCCGGGCGTGCTGGATGTGTTGTTCAGCGAGTTGGGCGATGGTCACGGCGACAAGCGGCTGGCCGCGCACATCAGCCAATTGCAGGCGGCGTTCAAGGACACCAGCGACATTCAGTATCGTGCGCGGCAGCTCACCGAAGACATCGCGTTGGGGCTGCAAGCCAAACTGTTGCTGGAGGCCGGCAATTCGGCGGTCAGCGATGCGTTCATCGCCAGCCGTCTTGGCGACGCCGGTCGCGTATACGGTGCGTTGCCGCGTGGGCTGGATGTCGAAGCGATCGTCGCCCGCTCGACCCCATTACTGTAAACACCGCAGAATCCCCTGTGGGAGCGGGCTTGCTCGCGAAGAGGCCGTGTCAGTCGATAGAGATGTCGACTGACACACCGCCTTCGCGAGCAAGCCCGCTCCCACATTGGTCCTGCGGTGGACTTGGCATTTGTGTAGCCACCACTGTTCCCGTGAAGCGACGATGCAGGCAAGATGAAGGTCTGCAAGTCAGAACACAGGATGCTGATCGTGACCGAAGCTTTTATTATCGTTCAAACCGCCGAGCAAGCCGTGGACCGGCTTGCTCACTTGCACAATCGCGCAACCACCGCACTGAGTCAGGCGCTCAAGCGTTACCTCAAGGATCGGGTTGAACCGGACGCCGAACAGCGTGCGATGTTTCGTTATCCTGAACTGCGTCTGACCTACCACTGCCAGGGCGAAGTCCCGCAAACCACCCGCGCCTACGCCAAGGTGCAGTTGCCGGGGACCTACAGCGTCACCGTCACCCATCCGGCGGCTTTCCGTAAATACTTGCTGGAACAGCTCGTACCGTTGATGCACGACTTCACCGTGACCGTGGAAGTCGGCATCAGCCAGCAGAACATTCCTTATCCGTATGTGGTCGAGCAGGGCGATGAACTGGCCGGCTCCGGCGTCACCGCAGCCGTGCTGGCGCGAGTGTTCCCGAGTACCGATCTGTCCGCCGCCACCGATGGCATCGCTGACGGTTTGTACGATTGGGAAAACACCGACCCGCTGCCGCTGGCCCTGTTCGATGCCGCGCGAGTGGATTTTTCCCTGCGCCGCCTCGTGCATTACACCGGCAGCGACTGGCGCCATGTGCAGCCGTGGATTCTGCTGACCAACTACCACCGCTACGTTGACCAGTTCATTGTTCATGGCCTCGAGCAGTTGCGCAGCGATCCGCGTTTCGTGCGCATGGTGCTGCCGGGCAACGTGATCATCGAAAAGAGTATGGATCACGGCGAAGCGTCGGCGATTGCGGCCGGCGTGGTCTGGCATCGCTATCAAATGCCGGCCTATCACCTGATCGCCAGCGACGGCCACGGCGTGACCCTGGTGAACATCGGCGTCGGCCCGTCCAACGCCAAGAACATCACCGACCATTTGGCGGTATTGCGTCCGCATTGCTGGCTGATGATCGGTCACTGCGGCGGTCTGCGTCAGTCGCAGACCATTGGCGATTACGTGTTGGCTCACGCCTACATGCGCCGCGACGGGATTCTCGATCGGGTCGTGCCGCCGAACATTCCGATTCCGGCCCTGGCCGAAGTGCAGATGGCGTTGCAGCAAGCGGCGGCCAACATTACTGGCGAAAAGGGCGACGAGCTGAAGAAACGCCTGCGCACCGGCACCGTGCTGACTTACGACGACCGTAACTGGGAATTGCGCTGGGCCCAGGAACGTCCGTTGATCAACCTGTCCCGCGCCGTGGCGGTGGACATGGAAAGCGGCACCATCGCCGCGCAAGGTTATCGCTTGCGGGTGCCGTACGGCACATTGCTTTGCGTCTCGGACAAACCGCTGCACAGCGAAATCAAGCTGCCGGGTTCGGCCAACGCCTTTTACGAGCGCGCGGTGAGCCAGCACTTGAAGATCGGTATCGAGGCGGTGGACTTGTTGCGCACCGAACTCAACTCATTGCACTCGCGCAAACTGCGCAGCTTCGACGAGCCGCCGTTCCGCTGATTGAGAGTTGTCATGGTCATTTGGCGGTCAGGGCACTAGCATTAGCAGCCCTGACCGCTAGATGTTCCTTTGCTCATGTCCCGTCCCCAACGTCCCGTGTCCCGCCGCCCTGGCGCGAACACCCCGTCATCAGCCCCGCGCCGTGTCGCCAAAGCGCCGCCGGCCGAGCCGAAGCTGATCCTGTTCAACAAACCGTTCGATGTGCTGACGCAATTCAGCGACGGCGAAGGGCGGGCGACGCTCAAGGATTTCATCGAGATTCCCGGAATCTATCCGGCGGGCCGTCTGGATCGTGACAGCGAAGGGTTGCTGCTGCTGACCAACGACGGCCAGCTCCAGGCGCGGATTGCCGACCCCAAGCACAAACTGGCCAAGACGTATTGGGTGCAAGTGGAAGGTGAGCCGAGTGCCGAGCAGTTGCAGCGTTTGCGTGATGGCGTCGAGCTGAATGACGGCATGACCTTGCCCGCGCAAGCGCGGCAACTGGATGAGCCGCAACTGTGGCCCCGCAACCCGCCGGTGCGCTTTCGCAAAAGCGTGCCGACCAGTTGGCTGGAACTGGTGATTCGCGAGGGGCGTAACCGTCAGGTCCGGCGCATGACCGCAGCGGTCGGCTTGCCGACGTTGCGGCTGGTGCGGGTCAGGATCGGCGACTGGTCGATCGAAGGGCTCGATCAGGGCCAGTGGAAAGAAGTGCCGGCGCGCTTATAACGTGCCGGATTCGATCAGGCCGATCACCACGCTTTTGATCACGAACGCGGCCACACCGAGGCCGAGCACGAAGAACAGGATGAACGAACCGAAGCGCCCGGCCTTGGATTTCTTTGCCAGATCCCAGACGATGAAACCCATGAAAATGATCAGAATGCTGACCAGTCCGGTCATCATCCACTCTTCGAATACTGCAGGATCCATCGGACATCTCCAGCGAGGGCGGGGCTAAAAGGCGCTGGAGTATACGGCATGGGGGATTGGCGCGGCATTGACCTGCGGCAGCGTGTCGCAGCTATTCGTCGCCTGTTCCGGCCCCTTCGCGGGCAAGCCTCGCTCCTACAAAGGCTCGCGCAAAACCTGTAGGAGCGAGGCTAGCCCGCGAAGGCGTCGTCAGCTGCGCAGATGAGTCAGCGGTAACTCAGTGCTGTTGAGCACCTGATTCAACACAAAACTCGACCGCACACTCGTCACCCCTTCAATCCTTGTCAGGTGCCCCAGCAGCAATTTCTGATAGTGATCCATGTCCGGCACCACCACCTTGAGCTGATAGTCCGCATCCATCCCCGTCACCAGGCTGCATTCAAGCACCTGCGGCAAAGTGCGAATCGCCGCTTCGAAATTCTCGAATCGCTCCGGTGTATGCCGGTCCATGCCGATCAGCACGTAAGCAGTCAGGCTCAGGCCAAGCATTTTGCGATCCAGCAGGGCCACCTGGCGGGTGATGTAGCCGTCGTCTTCCAGTTGCTTGACCCGGCGCGAGCACGGTGAAGGTGACAGGCCGATGCGTTCGGCCAGCTCCTGGTTGGAGATGCGCGCGTCGCGCTGCAATTCCGCCAAAATGCTCAGGTCGTATCGGTCGAGTTTGCTCATCAATCAGGCCTTTGTCATATCGATTGCGGCAGATTATCTATCCAGGGTTAAAAATTGCGCAAGTCATGTTTATTTGAGCAATCTTCGCAATCCTCTGCCGGCGCCCCAGGCCTATTCTTATCACCAGAATCACTGCTCGGACAAACAGTCCACAGCGACTCGCCCAATCAGGCCAGTCGCGGCCGCCACCCCCACCGGGGATGTGCCGGCCCCCGAGCTACACACTGTCCAGAAGACGGCGTGAGGTGAGCCG
Organism: Pseudomonas sp. IT-P44; assembly: GCF_949768225.1. NCBI lineage: Bacteria > Pseudomonadati > Pseudomonadota > Gammaproteobacteria > Pseudomonadales > Pseudomonadaceae > Pseudomonas > Pseudomonas sp. IT-P44. The sequence goes on from NZ_CATKQM010000014.1 coordinate 95,360, forward strand.
ACGTCATAAGCGTCGAGCACGGACGAAGTTCTCAAAGGGAGGCCGACGGGTCTCCCTTTTCTTTTGCCCGCAATTTTTCACCCGCCCTCAATAAATAAGTTGCGCGACTGATAACCTGTTGCAGAACCGGCCTGTGCTTTCCCAGTCTTACGTACAGGCCCTAACCCGCAGTGAGGAAAAGCATGAAGTCGCGCATCTGGCGTTTGGCCGGTGTTGGTTTGCTGTGTGTCAGTGTCACTGCGCAATCGCTGGCCGATGAGCCGCAGAACCGGGGTCCCGACAACGGACAGCGTGGGGACGGTCATCAGGGCAACAATCAGGGCCGTGGTGGCAACAATCAGCCGCGTCCGCAAAACAACGACATCATTCGTGGCGACAACAGTCGTCAGTTCGAGAACAACGGCCAGTCGCGCAATGGCGGGCAGTGGCAAAACAATCAGCCGCGAGACAACCCGCCGCGCGACTTCAACAGCCCCGTGCGGCCGCCACCGCCGCCGCCGCAATTGCCGGCCAACGACTTGCCGATCCAGGGCCGGCCCGACACCGTGCGCCAGACCCAGCAGCCGCAACGTGGTTACTATCAGGACATCCCGCGAAACAATGGTTACAACCAGCAATGGCAGACCGGCGGGCCGGGTTCACGTCCCGACGATCATCATTGGGCCGGTCGCCCGAATGGCCACGGTAACGGTTGGGGGCCAGGCCCGCAGTACCGTCCCGGGCATGTGATCGACCGCTTCCCGGACCGCGACTACCGCGTGCCGTATCGTGGGCAGGATTATTTCTTCTCCGGCGGCTACTGGTATCGCCCGCTCGGCCCGCGTTATGTCGTGGTGCAGCCGCCGCGCGGGATTCGCGTCAGCTACCTGCCTGATTACGCCCGTGAAGTGTGGATCGGCGGCGCGCTGTTGTTCCTGGCGGCGGGCTCGTACTACGCCTATCAGGAAAGCACTCAGGATTACGTGGTGGTCGAGCCGCCCGTGCAACCACAACCGACCGGCAATGGCTATGACGTGGTGGCGTATCCCGCCAACGGGCAGTCGCCGCAGCAGGTCAATCAGGACGGCTACGAGTGTTATCAATACGCAGTGCAGCAGAGTGGCTTCGATCCGCGCACGGCCACCTACCAGCCGGATCCGTCGGTGGTGCAAGCCTACCGCCAGGCCCAGGGCAACTGCCTGAGCAGTCGCGGGTATCAGGTGAGTTTCTGATTTGCCCTGGCGGCCTTCACGACTTCCTGCGGGTCGGCGTGCACCAGCACCTCGGCTCGCGGGTACACCGCGTGAATTGCATCGGCCGCCTGATCGCTGATGCCGTGGGCGACTGACAGGGTCAGCTCCCCCGGCAATTCCAGGTGCAATTGCACGAACCACTGGTTGCCGGAAACCCGTGTGCGCAGGTCATGCGCGCCCAGCACCCCCGGTACGCTGCAGGCCAGTTCGAGCATGTGTTGGCTGACGTCTGGCGGCAGCTCCTCGTCCATCAGCACCTTAAAACTTTCCCGGGCGATTTGAATGGCGCTCCAGAAGATGTAAGCGGCGATCCCCAATCCAAACCACGCGTCCATTTGATGCCAGCCAAACCCGGCCAGCACCAGCGCAACCAGAATGCTGCCATTGAGCAGCAAGTCCGAACGGTAATGCAGGGAATCGGCGCGCACCGCATTGGAGCCGGTGGCCTTGACGACCCGATGCTGCAACATCAGCAGGGCCAACGTCAGCGCCAGGGAAAACACGATCACGCCGATGCTGATCCACGGCGCACCCACCGGTTCCGGATGCTTGAGCCGATCAAACGCCTGCAACGCAATCAGCACCGCACTGCCGCCAATGAACAACGCCTGCGCCATGCCCGCCAGCGATTCGGCCTTGCCGTGCCCGTAACGGTGATCTTCATCGGCGGGGCGCAGGGCGTAATGCACTGCCAGCAGGTTGAGCAGCGAGGCGATACCGTCGAGGGCCGAGTCGGTCAACCCGGCGAGCATGCTCACCGAACCGCTCAACCACCACGCGATGGCTTTGGCGACGATCAACGTGCACGCCACCGCCACCGAGGCACGGGTCGCCAGCCGCAGCAGGCGGGCGTGTTCGGAGCTGGAAATCATAAGTGCGGCTATTCCTTTATGTGCACGGATTACGCGGCAGGTTGCAGGCCGAGCAAGGCCAGTTGCTGAGTGCTGCCCTTGTGTTGAATCAAACGTGGGTCGTCCAGCGGGAAGCTGCGGCCCAGTTCGGTTTCAAGAATAGTCTGCAATTTGTGGGTATCGACCTTGCCGTCAGCACCGATCGCTTCCTTGAGTTTTTCCGGCGCCACCTGCGCGGTCTCGCCCGGTGCGTAGTAGATCGCGCCGGTGGCGAAGTCCACGGCAAACGCGATCAGGCCGGGGATGATGTAGAACAGCAGGCCCACGGCATCCAGCGCGGCGATGGCCGGGTCAATCTTGCCTTCGATCTGCCCGCGGCGATCAGGGTAGAAGATCGATCCGCAAGCGGTTACCTGGGTCAGCAAGGTGGCAACCAATACACCGCCAATCAGGCGAAAGGGAACACGCATATGAAATCTCCTGGGTAATTTCAAAACGAAAGGGCGTCTCTATGAATTAGGACCCTGATAAACGCCGAGCAGTTCGCCGTTATACTCGGCCCTCTGTTTGGGAGCCAGCATGATTTCTTTGCCGATTGATGAAGTTTTACCCGCCCTGCGTGAAGCCTTGGCGACACGCCACGAAGCCGTGCTCGAAGCACCGCCCGGCGCCGGTAAAACCACCCGTGTTCCATTGGCCCTGCTCAACGAGCCGTGGCTGGCCGGGCAGACCATTCTGATGCTTGAACCGCGTCGGTTGGCTGCACGTGCGGCGGCTGAGCGCTTGGCCAGTGAGCTGGGCGAGAAGGTCGGTGAAACCGTCGGCTATCGCATTCGGCTGGACAGCAAAGTCGGGCCCCGGACGCGGATTGAAGTGGTCACCGAAGGCATTCTCACCCGGCGCTTGCAGGATGATCCGGCGCTGGAAGGCGTGGGCTTGCTGATCTTCGACGAATTTCATGAACGCAGTCTTGATGCCGATCTGGCCTTGGCCCTCAGCCTGAATGGCCGGGAACTGTTCCGCGATGATCAACCACTGAAAATTCTTTTGATGTCGGCCACCCTTGAAGGCGAACGCCTGGCCGGGTTGCTCGATGACGCGCCGATCCTGCGCAGTGAAGGGCGCATGTACCCGGTGGCGATGCGCTGGGGCCGACCGTTCCAGCCCGGTGAGTTCATCGAACCGCGCCTGGTGCAAACCATCCTCGAAGCCTTGAACGATGAAACCGGCAGCCTCCTGGTGTTCCTGCCGGGGCAAGCGGAAATCCGCCGGGTGCATCAACAACTGGCCGATGCGTTGGGCGAGAACACCCAGGTGTTGCTCTGCCCGTTGCACGGTGAACTGGACCTCGCCGCGCAACGCGCCGCGATTGATCCGGCCCCGGCGGGCAAGCGCAAAGTGGTGCTGGCGACCAACATCGCCGAAACCAGCCTGACCATCGACGGCGTGCGTGTGGTGATCGATGCCGGGTTGGCACGAGTGCCGCGTTTCGATCCAGGCAGCGGCATGACTCGCCTCGACACGCAGCGCATCTCCCGCGCCAGCGCCACGCAACGTGCGGGGCGGGCAGGGCGGCTGGAGCCGGGCGTGTGTTATCGCTTGTGGTCGCAGGATCAACACGAGCAACTGGCGGCGTATGCCAGTGCGGAAATTCTTTCGGCGGACCTTGCCGGTCTGGCTTTGCAGCTCGGTCGCTGGGGCGTGACACCGACGCAACTAGTGTGGCTCGACGTGCCGCCCGCCGCCGCGTATGCCCAGGCTCAGGACTTGCTTGATCGCCTTGGCGCACTGGATGGCGAAGCGCTGACCCGCCACGGTCAGGCCATGGCCGAACTGCCGGCGCATCCGCGTATCGCTCATTTGCTGCTGCGCGGTCAGGCGCTGGGCTTGGCGGACATGGCGTGCGATGTCGCGGCGTTGCTCGGCGAGCGGGATATCTTGCGCGGTGCCGGCGCCGATCTGCACAGTCGACTGGTGCTGTTGTCCGGCGAAGAGCGTGCCGCACGCGGTGCTCAGGGCGGTGTTCAGCGAGCGCGGCAACTGGCGCGTCAATACCGTGGTTATCTGCGTGGCAAGGCGTCGGAACCGGTCAGCGATCCGGAGCATCCGCGCTGGCTCGGCGCACTGTTGGCGCTGGCCTATCCCGACCGTGTGGCGCAGCAACGTCGAGCGGGTGGCGCGGAATATCGCCTGGCCAACGGCCGTGCCGCGTTGTTCGCCGAAGCCGACAGCTTGATGAAACAACCGTGGCTGGTAATCGCCGATCTCGGCAGCCGTCAGGGGCAGCGTGAGGAACGGATTTATCTGGCGGCGGATTTCGATCCGGCGTTGTTCGATTCGGTGCTCGCCGAACAGGTACGCGTGGTCGATCAGCTGGATTGGGACGAGCGTGAAGGCGTGTTGCGCGCCGAGCGTCAGCGCAAGGTTGGCGAGTTGATCCTCAGCCGTGAACCGTTGACCGGGCTCGATGAAACAGCGCGCAGTCAGGCGTTGGTGAATCTGGTGCGGCGCAAGGGGCTGGAGTTGTTGCCGTGGACGCCGGAGTTGCGTCAGTGGCAGGCGCGGGTGGCTTTGTTGCGGCAGTTGGACATTGCCGGCAAGGGCGAGAGTGAGTGGCCGGATGTCAGTGATGCTGCGCTGCTCAAAAGCCTTGAACACTGGTTGATGCCGTACCTGGGGAAGGTTTCGCGACTCAGTCATTTTGCCAATCTGGATCTCACAAGCATTGTTCATAACCTATTGCCGTGGCCGCTGCCGCAACGGCTCGATGAGCTGGCGCCGCATCATTTGAGCGTGCCTTCAGGGTCGTCGATTCGTCTGGATTACAGCGAGCAGCCGCCGATTCTGGCGGTGCGGTTGCAGGAGTTGTTCGGTTTGGCCGAAACCCCGCGCATCGCTGGCGGGCGGCAGGTGGTGAAGTTGCATCTGTTGTCCCCGGCGCGGCGGCCGGTGCAGGTGACACAGGACCTGGCGAACTTCTGGCGCAGTACGTACGCCGAGGTGAAAAAGGATCTGAAGGGGCGGTATCCGAAGCATTACTGGCCGGATGATCCGCTGGTGGCGGAGGCGACGGCGCGGGCGAAGCCGAGAAAATCCTGACGTCGTATCAGGTCGGGGTTCTAAGCTGCGGCAGTCAAACACCACAAATCTAGTGTGGCACTCCCTTGGATATGGGAAATGCCGCCCAACTTTGGCCCCGCGCCATCGATGGGCTTACCGTATCATCAGTTTGGCTGAAAACTTCAATTACGATTGCGCGGTGACGGGTAAAGTCGCCGAACCGAATGATTTCCTCACTCTTCCTTGAGGACGTGCGGGCCAGCTACCGGTACCTTTACTTCGTGCAAATTGCATCCGTTTTGATAGGGTCTCTCCATATTGCCTTGGAGTTCAGGTCCACCGTTGCCAACTACATGAATGGACGAGCTATGCCAGTTTCCGTCCATAGGGATTTTATATTGAGTCTGAGATACGGCGCCGGGGGCGTTTACAGTCAAATTGGCTGACGCTTCGGAATGATTTGGATACTCCGTTAGGTGAACCCTTGTGACTTTCACATTGAGTTTGCCGGTAGTGTCGCGCCATTCGTCGACCTCCGCGGTGATGGCTTGATTTAGATGTGAAAAATCGCAGCTATATACATGTTTATCTACGTCAGGAGAAGGGTCGCCTGGATTAGTCTTCGTTGTTTTCACAGTTTCTTTAATGGGCGTCTGTGCCGCGGCTTGTTGATATACGCTTAACAATGCAGCGCAGGCGAACATGATGAAGGGTAGAGGCTTTGTAACGATTGTGAACATGGAGTTCTCCACTTACTGAAGATTATGTTAATCAGGCGTCCGCACGAGTCTGGTGCGAGAAATTCCGGGCAAATAAATGCTGCGAACGGTCTTTAAAGTCGTTAAGGGTTTTGTTGCTTTTTAATGCGGATTGTCTTTTGCACTACTTATATTTCTCATGAGGTAAGTTGGAAAAATTAAACTTGGCGTTAGTTGATTGTCACCGAAAATTTCAAGGCGGCGCACTGTGATAATTGACAGTTTTTTATAACTAATCGGAATTTAATCGATAACGAATCAACACCTTTGGCATTCTAAACATGCCGCGTCGATACGGCTTTTTGGGACCGGGATGTTCATTCGCACTGCTAGAAACTTTGTATGAAACCACAGGGTTGATGCCGTATCTGGGCAAGGTTGCGCGGCTGAGTCATTTTGCCAACCGGTGCAAGTGACGCAGGATCTGGCGAACTTCTGGCGCAGTACGTATGCCGAGGTGAAGAAGGATTGAAGGGGCGGTATCCGAAGCATTATTGGCCGGATGACCCGTTGGTAGCCGAAGCGACCGCACGAATCAAACCCCGCAAGTAATATGCACACCCCGACACTGTAGGAGCTGGCTTGCTGGCGATAGCGGTGGGTCAGTCAATGATTTATTGGTTGGACGGACGCCATCGCCAGCAAGCCGGCTCCTACAGGGTTGGGTTCACCCCAATTCCTCAAACATCCACGCACCTTGTAGGAGCCGGCAAGCCGGGCTCCTACAAGGTCGGGTGTGATCTTTCGGCCTTGGCGGTGAGTTGTTCGCGGCAGTAATCGGCAAACAGCTGCGCCGGTTTGGTCAACTGCCCGCGCTTCAGCCACGCCGCCACCAGCCCTGAGCCGGTGATGTCTTCGACGATGTCCACGCACACCACTTTCTGCCCGTCGTAGGTGCACTCCGAGTGCGGGCGGGTGACCAGGATCGAGAAGCCGAACCCTTGGCCGACCATGCCCCGGACCATCTCGATCGACGGTGAGCTGAACGCAATGTTCGGCGACAGGCCCAGTTCTTCGAACAGGCTGACGAAGTAGGTCCGGCTCGGTTGCACGTCCAGCAGAATCATCGGCTCCAGGCACAGATCGCGCAGGGACACTTGCTTGAGTTGAGCAAAGCGATGATCCGCCGGCAGCAAGGCATAAGGCCGCTGCGCCGGCATCAAGGGTTCGGTTTCGATGGTGGCGTCGAGGTCGTGTTCATAGAGGATCGCCAGGTCGAAGGTGCCCGAGGTCAGGCCTTGCACCAACTCCTGCTGCTCGCCGTCGCGGATGCGGATTTTCACGCCGGGATACAGCGCCGAGAACCCGGCAATCAATTGCGGCAGGTACAGCGGCGCGACGGTTTCGAAGCAGCCGATGTCGATTTGTCCGGCCACCACGTCGTTGTCGGCCAGGGCGTTCTGTTCGAACTCCTTGGCCATGCGCAACAGTTCCTGGGCCTTGCGGTAGAAGCGTGCGCCGCTGGGCGTCAGGGACACGCCTTGTGCGTGATGACGGATCAGCAATTGCACGCCGAAGCTGTCTTCCAGGCCTTTGATCGCCGTGGAAATGGCCGGCTGGGCGATGTACAGCTTGCGCGACGCCTCGGCAACGCTGCCGCATTCGACGGTGGTGATGAAGTACTTCAATTGACGCAGGTTGTAGGCAGCCACGGCAAACCTCGGGGTGGATGGACTCGACATCCAGCAATTTTTGCGCCGACTGCGTCCGTTCTGACGACGGTGTTGTTGTGCCTGAACAATAACCACATACCGCACGACCGGGGAGATGGGCTGCCCAGTTTTTTCATGGTCTGCGAAGACATTTTTACTATTTTTCCTCGACACGGGCCTGGGCCACCATCCAATTCACAAGAAAAGCCCATGGAGCATCTGAACGTGTTCGAGCTTACCTACTGGCAAAACAAGGCCGCTGCGCTGGCGTTTCCCGACCAGGCCCTGATTGATGGCAAACCCCGTTCGGCGCAGTCGGGGCAAACCTTCGCCGCGATCAACCCGGCCACCGGCCAGCGCCTGGCCAACGTGACAGCGTGCGGTGATGAAGAAGTGAATGCCGCCGTCAAAAATGCGCGGCAGGTGTTCGAGGCCGGCACCTGGTCGGCGCGTTCGCCAAACGAGCGCAAGCAAGTGCTGCTGCGCCTGGCCGATCTGATCATGACCCACCGCGAAGAACTGGCGCTGCTGGATTCGCTGAACATGGGCAAGCCAGTGATGGACGCCTACAACATCGACGTGCCGGGCGCGGCCGGGGTTTTTCGCTGGTACGCCGAAAGCCTCGACAAGCTCTACGACCAGATCGCACCGAGCGCGCAGAACGTACTGGCGACGATCACCCGCGAAGCGCTGGGCGTGGTTGCCGCCGTGGTGCCGTGGAATTTCCCGCTGGACATGGCTGCATGGAAACTCGCGCCCGCGCTGGCGGCAGGCAATTCGGTGATCCTCAAACCCGCCGAGCAATCACCGTTTTCTGCCCTGCGTCTGGCCGAGTTGGCGCTTGAAGCCGGCTTGCCAGCAGGCGTGCTCAACGTGCTGCCGGGCCTCGGCGAGCAGACCGGCAAAGCCCTCGGTTTGCACCCGGACGTCGATTGCCTGGTGTTCACTGGCTCCACCGAAGTCGGCAAGTTTTTCATGCAGTATTCCGCGCAATCGAACCTGAAACAGGTGTGGCTGGAGTGCGGCGGCAAGAGCGCCAACCTGGTGTTCGCCGATTGTCAGGACCTGGATCTGGCGGCCGAAAAAGCCGCGTTCGGCATCTTCTTCAATCAGGGCGAAGTGTGCTCGGCCAACTCGCGGTTGCTGGTGCAGCGTTCGATCCATGACGAGTTCGTCGAGCGCCTCAAGGCGCAGGCCGAACGCTGGCTGCCGGGCGATCCGCTGGACCCGTCGAGCAGCGCCGGGGCGATTGTCGACAGCCGTCAGACCGCGCGCATCATGAAGTTCATCGAGCAAGCCCAGCGCCAGGGTGCGACCAAGGTGTGCGGTGGTCGGCAGTCGATTTTCAACGGCTCCGACAACTTCATCCAGCCGACGATTTTCACTAACGTGACCCCGGACATGCCGCTGTTTCGCGACGAGGTGTTCGGCCCGGTGCTGGCGATCACGGCGTTCGATGACGAGGCACACGCCTTGCAACTGGCCAACGACAGCGTCTACGGCCTGGCCGCTTCGCTGTGGACCGACGACCTCAATCGCGCCCACCGCGTGGCGCGGCAATTGCGCGCCGGCACGGTGTCGGTGAACAGCGTCGATGCACTCGACGTGACGGTGCCGTTCGGCGGCGGCAAGCAGTCCGGTTTCGGCCGTGACCTGTCGCTGCACTCATTCGATAAATACACCCAGTTGAAGACCACCTGGTTTCAACTGCGCTAATAACAAAACGGAGAACTGGCGATGACCACACCACGTGAAACCCGCGACTACCAGGCCGCCGACGCTGCGCACCACATCCACGCATTCGTCGATCAGAAAGCGCTCAACGATGAAGGACCACGGGTGATGGTCCGTGGCGAGCGCCTGCACCTGTGGGATAACGATGGTCGGCGCTACCTCGACGGCATGTCCGGGCTGTGGTGCACCAACCTCGGTTACGGCCGCAAGGATCTGGCGGCGGCAGCGGCTCGGCAGCTTGAGCAACTGCCGTACTACAACATGTTTTTCCACACCACTCACCCGCAGGTGATCGAGCTTTCGGAGCTGCTGTTCAGTCTGCTGCCGGGGCACTACAGCCACGCGATCTACACCAACTCCGGCTCCGAAGCGAACGAGGTGCTGATCCGCACCGTGCGCCGTTACTGGGCCATCCTCGGCAAGCCCGAGAAGAAAGTCATGATCGGTCGCTGGAACGGTTACCACGGTTCGACACTGGCGGCGACGGCGCTCGGTGGCATGAAGTTCATGCACGAAATGGGCGGCATGCTGCCGGACATCGAGCACATCGACGAGCCGTACTTCTTCGCCCACGAAGGCAATCTGACCCCGGCTGAATTCGGCCTGCGGGCGGCGCAGCAACTGGAAGCGAAGATTCTCGAACTGGGCGCGGACAAGGTCGCCGGGTTTATCGCCGAGCCGTTCCAGGGCGCGGGCGGGATGATCTTCCCGCCGGAAAGCTACTGGCCGGAAATTCAGCGGATTTGCCGCAAGTACAACGTGCTGTTGTGCGCCGACGAAGTGATCGGCGGCTTCGGTCGCACTGGCGAATGGTTCGCCCATGAGCACTTCGGTTTCGAGCCGGACACGCTGTCGATTGCCAAGGGGCTGACCTCCGGCTACATCCCCATGGGCGGGCTGATCCTGTCGAAGAAAATGGCGCAAGTGTTGGTGGAGCAGGGCGGCGTGTTTGCCCACGGCCTGACCTATTCCGGACACCCGGTGGCGGCAGCGGTGGCCATCGCCAACCTCAAGGCGTTGCGCGATGAGGGGGTGGTGACGAGGGTCAAGGATGACATCGGGCCGTACCTGCAACAGTGCTTGCGAGAGGTGTTCGGCAATCACCCGTTGGTGGGGGATATCCAGGGTGTCGGGATGGTGGCGGCGTTGCAGTTGGCCGAAGACAAAACCAGTCGCAAGCGCTTTGCCAACGAGAACGATATTGCCTGGCGTTGCCGCACGATTGGGTTCGAGGAGGGGGTGATTATTCGTTCGACGCTGGGGCGGATGATCATGGCGCCGGCGTTGATTGCCAGTCGGGAAGAGGTTGATGAGTTGGTTGGCAAGACGCTGAAAGCGGTTGATCGTACGGCGCAGGAATACGGCCGGCTTTAAAATTGCCGGAAGGTCCTGCGGACCTTTTCGCGGGCAAGCCTCGCTCCTACAGGTTTATTGTCGGCCTCGGATTTTAGGCCTGACACATAACCCGTAGGAGCGAGGCTTGCCCGCGAAAGCTTTTGCCGATTCACCCCACCTCTCACCTTTTGCACAAAGCCCGTGCACCCCCGCCAACCCCGCCCTTTTACCGCGCACGCTACCCAGTTTTTTCATCACTCCCACCGACATATTTCCTAATTTTCCTTCTCCCCACCTTGGTCCAACATCGACCTCGCCAGTCAGCCGAACACTGCCCACCAAAAGGTCCATCAGAGACCACAAGTGGCAGCGCTTCTCCAGGGCTGCTGGCCGTACTGCCCATGACAAAACTAAATCAACAGCTTTGGGAGTGCTCCATGATCAAGTCCTTGCTAACCCGCGTCGCTCATCCACTGGCGATCACCGCCATCGCCGCCACGGTCGCCACCAGCGCCCAGGCCGGCACCCTGTCCATCGGCCATACCACATGGGTCGGTTACGGCACGCTCTACCTCGCCCAGGACCTGGGCTACTTCAAGGAAGGCGGTTTGACCGTCGAGTTGCCTGTCGTCGAAGAGGCTTCGATGTACATGGCCGCGCAAGCCTCGGGCGAATTGTCCGGCTCGGCGTCGACCATCGACGAAGTACTGAAATACCGTCCGCAATTCTGCTTCAAGGCCGTAGCCGCACTCGATGACAGCCATGGTGGCGACGGTGTTCTGGTGGGCAAGGACATCAAGAGCCTGCAGGAGCTGAAAGGCAAAGCCGTGGCGGTGAACGAAGGCTCGACTTCGCAATTCTGGCTGTCGTACCTGCTGAAAAAACACGGCATGAGCATGAGCGACATCACCGTGCAGAACATGACGGCTGACGACGCCGCCACCGCGTTCATCGCCGGTCGTGTGCCTGCCGCCGTGACCTGGGAACCGCACCTGTCGATGGTGCGTGACAAGAAGCAAGGCAAAGTCTTGATCGACAGCAGCAGCACGCCTGGCGTGATTGTCGATGTGGTCGCGCTCAACTGCACGGTCATCGAGAAACAGCCGGAAGACGTCAAGGCGTTGGTCGCCGGTCTGTACAAAGCGGTGCAGTACACCAAGGACCATCCGCAGGAAGCCTACAAAATCATGGCCAAGGGTGTTGGCGGCTACCTCGCCGATCCGAAGGAACTGGCCGCTGCCGCGCAAGGCGTACGCTTCTACGATCAGGCCATGAGCGAAAAACTCCTGGGCTCTCCGGGCAAGCCGGGTGACAGCGAACCGTTGATCAAACTGGCCAACGAAACCGCCAGTGAATTGCAGGGCAAACCCTACAACGTCAGCAATGACGACCTGATCGACAACCGTTTCGTCAGCCCGCTGTAGGAGGTTCGCATGTTCAAGCGCAATTCATGGCTGAGTCGTTGCATCACGCCCAAGACCGGCTTGCCGGTTTCGGTGATCTGGAGCGCGAGCGGCCTGGCCTGGGTGTTGTTGGTTGGCCTGTGGGCCGGGTTGTCTTACGGCGGCGTGGTGCCGGGCATGTTCTTGCCGACGCCGGGCGCGGTGGTCGAAGCCGCCGTGCGCCTGAGCCGCGACGGCACGCTCGGTTTGCACGTGTGGGCCAGTCTTGAAGTGGTGGTGGTCGGTTTCGTCGTTTCGTCGCTGGTGGCGGTGCCGCTGGGGTTACTGATGGGCAGCTTCCGCATCGTTCAGGCGTTCCTCGAACCGATGGTCAATTTCATCCGCTACCTGCCGGTGACCTCGTTCGTGCCGCTGTTCATTCTGTGGATCGGTATCGGTCTGGAGCAGCGAGTTTCAGTAATCATCTTTGGTGTGTTTTTCCAGCAACTGGTGATGATCGCGGACGTGTCCAAAGGCATCTCCAAGGACTTGATCAACGCCTCTTACACACTCGGTTCGAACCGCCGCGATGCGGTGTTGCATGTGATCGCGCCGGCCTCGTTGCCGGGTGTGCTCGACACCTTGCGCGTGACCATGGGCTGGGCCTGGACGTACCTGGTGGTCGCCGAACTGGTCGCCGCTTCCAGTGGCCTGGGTTACCTGAGCCTCAAAGCCATGCGCGGCTTTCAGGTGGATGTGATTTTCCTCGCCATTGCGATCATCGGCCTGTTGGGCCTGGTCACCGATCAACTGTTCCGTTTCCTTCGTCTGAGGATTGCCGCATGGGCTCAGTAACTGCCGTCAACCCGCGTATCGTCACACCGATGGCTGCCCCGGCCTACGCCGCGCCTCGTTTGCAAGTGGACAAAGTCAGCCTGCGTTACCAGAAGCCCGACGGCGGCGTGTTCACCGCGCTGGATCAGGTGTCGTTCGAAGTTCCGGATCAGCAATTCGCCGTGCTGGTCGGGCCGTCGGGTTGCGGCAAGTCGAGTTTGCTGTACCTCACCGCCGGTCTGAACGAGCCTACGGAAGGCGAGATCTACGTCGGCGGCCAGCAAGTTCAAGGGCCGGGCGCGGACCGCGGCATGGTGTTCCAGAGCTACACGCTGTTTCCGTGGCTGACTGTGCGGCAGAACGTCGAGTTCGGTCTCAAGCGTCGCGGCATGGCGGCGGCGCAGCGCAAGGACATCGTCGATTACTACGTCAACGAAGTCGGTCTCAGCGGGTTCGCCGACAACTACGCCAAGCAGTTGTCCGGCGGCATGATGCAGCGGGTGGCGATTGCCCGCGCTTTGGCCAATGACCCGCAAATCCTGCTGATGGACGAACCTTTCGGCGCCCTCGACAGCCAGACGCGCCTGCAAATGCAGCAGTTGTTGTTGCGCGTTTGGGGCAACAGCAAGAAGACCGTGCTGTTCGTGACCCACGACATCGACGAGGCGATTCTGCTGGGTGACCGCGTCTACGTGATGGGCGCGAGGCCTGGGCGGATCAAGCAGATTCTGGACGTGCCGATCGAACGCCCACGGACCCTGGACATGGTCATGGAGCGCTCATTCATCGAGATGAAGCGCGATATTTTCGGTCTGCTGCATGACGACCTGGAGGAGGTGCATTGAACAACGCGACCCCTTGTAGGAGCCGGCTTGCTGGCGATGGCGTCCTTTCAGGCGATAAATGTGTCGGCTGGTAAACCGCTATCGCCAGCAAGCCGGCTCCTACAGGGTTTTGTGTCCGGCCCGGATTACGGCGCAGCCGGCAGGAGGAACCGCGCAATCACCGGCAGGTGATCGGAAATCCGCACCGTATCGTCCTGTCGCACCGTCGCCTCGACCCGTTTGATCCGAGGGCTGTAAAACAGGTAATCGACGGTGCGGTCCGGGCCGTTCAAGCCTGGATCATTCGGGTAGTGCGTCAGCCAACGTGCCCGATCGATGCCGCTGGCTTCATTGTTGGTCGGGATCATCGGGTACTTGTCCCACAACAGGTGCAACGCGCTGTCGGCGGAGTAGGGCGTGCGTTGTTCGGTGGGCAGGCGTCGATATTGCCCCAGCGGCAACAGGTTGAAGTCGCCGCCGATCAGCCACGGGGTGCTATGGCTTTCGTATTTGTCGAGGACTTTGGCCACCGCCGTCACCTGGGTCTGTAGCGTTTCGTCAGGTTGGGTGGCGCGGTCCAGATGGGTGTTGAGGACGGCCAACTGCCCGCCGTCACTCAACGGCAGGTAAGTGACCAGCAAGGCATTTTTCGGCTGGAACTGACGGCTGATGAAGTCGGTCGGCGCCACCGGCAGTTGCAGGCGTTCGGCGTTTTCGATCCGGTAGCGGCTGAGGGTTGCCAGTTGCCGGCCGACACTGCCGAAGATGTGCGGTTGCGGCACGAAGTCGGCTTTCCAGTCGAAGGCATGGGCGCTGCACGGATAGAGGTCGGCGAGGCGTTCCTGAAGCAGTTTGAACTGGTTCTGGTAATCGCTGGCCTTGGCGCCGTCATCGAGCTCTTGCAGCAACACGAGGTCCGGTTGTTCGTCGCGAATCACCCGCGCCACTTCATCGAGGCTGAAGGCCATGTCTTCAGTCGTCGGTTTTTCGTCGTCGCCGGCGGCCAGGTCATTCCAGAACACATAGCGCTTACCCGCCAGGTACTGAACGTTCCAGGTCATCACTTTCAACGCCTGGCCGGGCACCAGTGTCGGTGCTTGAACGTTGCAACTGACGGGCAAAACTTCCTTGGCTTCGGGGCGCCAGGTCAGGCTGTAGATCAGCAAGGCAATCAGGCCGATTGCTATCAACAGGCCCAGCAGGGTGTAGCGCAGTAGTCGGGTCATGGCTCGGCTTATAGCGTTACAAAAGATGGATCCGAGCATAACCGAGAGCCGGGCCGAAGCCCACGATCAGAGCGGCCGGTCGATTTTCTCGGGAACGTCGCTGATCAGCATGAACAAACGGAACAACACCACGCTGGTGAACAGTTGCAGGAAGCTGTGGGCGCTGTCGATCAGCAGGGAAATCACCGGATTCTGCGGTTCCGGATACACGTTGATAGTCACACCCTTGAGCACCCACAACGGGCCCATCACACACAGGATGCACACCAGAATGCGCAGGAAATGACCGCGGGTCAGGCGCAGGCTTTCCTTCATTGCCGCCAGCGGCGCCAGGCCGCGCAGCACCAGCAGGTATTCGCTGAACGCCAACGTCACCATCAGCCAGATGCCCGGCAGGAAGTACAACGACAGGCCGAGCAGGATCATCAATGTATTGAGCGCCGTGAGCAGGGCGAAGCGCGGCCACAGGTACGCGGACCTCGCCAGCAGG
The DNA here is from genome assembly GCF_949768225.1 of Pseudomonas sp. IT-P44. NCBI lineage: Bacteria > Pseudomonadati > Pseudomonadota > Gammaproteobacteria > Pseudomonadales > Pseudomonadaceae > Pseudomonas > Pseudomonas sp. IT-P44. The sequence continues at coordinate 110,738 of NZ_CATKQM010000014.1, forward strand.
TCACGGTTGCGCGGCGATTCGCCACGGCTGCGCGCGTCGAGAAACAGGATCAGGGCGGCGGTGTACAGCGGGTATACCAGCAGGCCGACGATCACGCTCACGCCGGGAAAGCTGTCCGGCACGGTGTTGTGGTCGACCACTTGTTGCAGCAGCGCTTCGAAAATCACCAGCGGCAGGCACAGCCGCACGATCTGGCTCAGATTGCGCTTGAAGAAATACAGCGAGTCACGCAGTACATCGAACGGATTCATCAGTCGGTATCGCAGGTTGAAAGCAGTGGCCCACTTTAACCGATGCAGCGCGTCGGGGCGCAAACGTAAACGTTCGGTAAAGGTCATTGAAACAACTTGTTTCAGCCTCCATTAAGGTCGAGCGCCGTATCCTCCCTGGAGAAGGTCAACGATTTCCCCGGCAATCTACGAGGTCGCCATGAACACCGAAGAGCAAACCCTGATCGATGGACTGTTTTCCCGGCTGCAACAGGCCGAAACGGACGCAGCCCCACGCGATGCCCTGGCCGAGGCGCGGATCAAGGAACATCTGGCTCGCCAACCCGCGGCGGGCTACTTCATGACCCAGGCGATTCTGGTGCAGGAGGCAGCGATCAAGAGCCTCGACACACAGAACAAGCAACTCAGCGAGCAAATCCAGCAATTGCAGGCCGAACTGCAATCGGCCAAGTCCCAGGCACCTGCTCCGGCACCGAGCAGCGGCGGTTTCCTGTCGAGCATTTTCGGTGGCAGTTCCCGTGAAACGCCTGCGCCAAGTGCACCGCCCTCCAGCGGCGGCTGGCGTGAGCCGGGACGGCCGTCGTTCAACGCGCAGCCGCCACAGCAGAATTTCGCTGCGCCGCCACCGCAGCAGAACTACGCGCCGCAACAGCAGGCGCCGGCGGTTGGCAGCGGTTTCCTCGGCGGCGCGCTGAAAACTGCCGCGGGAGTGGCGGGTGGCGTGATGCTGGCACAGGGCATCAGCAGCCTGTTCCATCACAACCAGCAGCCGGAAGTGGTGGAAGTGATCAAGGAAGAGCCGGCGCAGGTCAACGACCACGGCGGTGACAACGGCTGGGGCGACGATCAGCGCGTGGCTGACAACTCCCAAGACTATGCCGACACCGACTACAACGATGACAGTTCATCGTTCTTCGGCGGCGACGACGATTCCTTCGTCTGACACGCCATTCGTCCGGAGCGCTGCGGCGCTCCGGGCCGATTATTCGCGGAACAATCCTCCGGGCTGGCATACTGGGCAACTTTTCGGGCCCGGTGCCTGATCCCGCCTGCGCGAATGAGGATGCACGGTGAAAAAAATTGCAGTGTTCGCCGACGTTCAAAACCTCTATTACACCGTGCGTCAGGCCTATGGTTGCCACTTCAACTACGCCGCGCTGTGGGCTGACATCAGCAAGCAGGGCGATATCGTCGAAGCCTATGCCTACGCGATCGATCGCGGCGACAGCAAACAGCAGCAGTTCCAGCAGATCCTGCGCAACCTCGGTTTCACCGTGAAGCTCAAACCCTACATCCAGCGCAGCGACGGCTCGGCCAAGGGCGACTGGGACGTGGGCATCACCCTCGACATCATGGACGCCGCCGATCACGTCGACGAAGTGGTTCTGGCCTCCGGTGACGGTGATTTCGACATGTTGCTGGAACGCATCATCGCCAAGCACGGCGTACAAGCGGTGGCCTACGGCGTGCCGGGCCTGACAGCCAACTCGCTGATCCGCGCCGCCAGCCGCTACGTGCCGATCGAAGGCGCGTTGCTGCTCAAGAATTGATTTTTACGGAGTTGAAACAGGTTTGGAACGCATAGCAGTCATCGACTTTGAAACCACCGGGATCTCCCCGAGCAGCAGCTGCCGGGCCACGGAAATTGCCGTGGTGATCCTTGAACAGGGGCGCATCGTCGAGCGTTACCAAAGCCTGATGAACGCCGGCGTACGCGTCCCGGCCTTCATCGAACAACTCACCGGCATCAGCAACGCCATGCTGCGCACCGCGCCATCGGCTGAACAGGTGATGAACGAGGTCAACGAGTTTGTTGGCACCACGCCGCTGCTGGCGCACAACGCCGCGTTCGACCAGAAGTTCTGGGACTTTGAACTGGGTCGGATCAAGCGTACGCGGTTGCAGAACTTTGCTTGTTCGCTGCTACTGGCCCGTCGGCTGATGCCGGCTGCGCCGAATCACAAACTCGGCACCCTCACCACCTTCGCCCAACTGCCTGACACCGGTAAAGCTCACCGGGCGATGGCTGACGCCGAGATGGCGGCCAACCTGACGGCGCATCTGGCGCAGGAATTGCGGCAGAAGCACGGGTTGCGCGAGTTGTCCCATGATCTGTTGGTCAGTTTGCAGAAAGTCCCGGCGGCCAAAATCAACGAACACCTCAAGCGCCATCGCGGGTTTTAAGTTCAGCGGTGTTCGGACGGGCCTCTTCGCGGGCAAGCCTCGCTCCTACGGGTACGATGAAATCCTGTAGGAGCGAGGCTTGCCCGCGAAACGTCATCCGCATCACTACTTACCGTTCCCCTCCAACTGCCCCAACGGCACGCGCTTCTCTATCGCGCTCGACAACACAATCGACGTCTTGCTGAACCCGAACGTGGCAATGCGGTTGATCAGCTCTTCCAGCTCCGGCATCGAACCCACCGCCGCTTGCATGATCACGCATGGATCACCTGTCACCCGATGGCATTCGGTCAGCTGTGGGATTTTGATCAGGTCGTCGTAGGCTTTCTGATTACCGTGCTGGTTCAGCCGCAGTTCGATCACGCATTGAATCGGCAGCCCCAGCTTGGCCATGTCGACTTTCGCCTGATAACCGGTAATCACCCCGCTGGCCTCAAGTTTGGCCACGCGCTCGGCCACGGCCGGGGCGGACAGGTTCACTTTGCGTGCGAGGTCGGCGTAGGACGCACGACCGTTTTCCAGTAGGGCGCTGAGGAGCATGCGGTCGTATTTGTCCATGAGCGAATTCCTGAAAAATGGCTGGCTTTCGAAAACACGGTATATAGCGCTGATCTCCGTGATTTGAAAAGTGTACCGGCGCTATAAACAGGTTTTGTAACTTATTTTCTGCTGTTCGCCTTTCTAGAATAGCTGTTCATTTGTCCTTGCCTGCGAGCTGCCCCCCATGCCTGGCCTCCGTCGTTTTCCCCTACCGTTGATCGCTGCCTTTTTCGCCTTGTACGTGATTTGGGGCTCGACTTATCTGGTGATCCGTATCGGCGTGGAGTATTGGCCGCCCTTGTTGCTCGCCGGTATTCGCTTTGTCATTGCTGGCACGTTGATGTACGCCTTCCTGCGCTGGCGCGGGGCGCCGGCACCGACCTGGGCGCAGTGGAAAGCGGCGGGGATCATCGGGATTTTGCTGCTGGCGTGCGGTAACGGCGGGGTCAGTGTGGCGGAACACATGGGCGTTGCTTCCGGCGTCGCGGCATTGGCGGTGGCGACGGTGCCGTTGTTTACCTTGCTCTGCGGATATTTCTGGGGGGCGCGTAATACCCGTCTTGAATGGGCGGGGATTGTGCTCGGGCTGATCGGCATCGCCATGCTCAACCTCGGTTCCAACCTGCAATCGAGCCCGCTGGGTGCGATGTTGCTGATCTTTGCGGCGGCGGCCTGGGCGTTCGGTTCAGTCTGGAGCAAACACTTGCCGTTGCCCCAAGGCGCGATGGCCAGTGCCGTGGAAATGCTGGTGGGCGGCGTGGCGTTGCTGATCGGCAGTGCGCTGAGCGGCGAACACATGGAAGCCATGCCACCGATTGAAGGGTGGGCGGCGCTGGCCTATCTGACCTTCTTCGGTTCGATCATCGCCTTCAACGCCTACATGTACCTGTTGAAAAACGTGCGTCCGGCAGCGGCGACCAGTTATGCCTACGTCAACCCGGCGGTGGCGGTGTTGCTGGGGATCGTGTTTGTCGGCGAGACCATCGGCATCGAAGAAGCGCTGGCCATGCTGGTGATCATCAGTGCCGTGGTGCTGATCGGTTTGCCACAGTGGCGCCGGGCGCCTGTGCAGCCGGCCGTAGCGGTGCCGACAGAATCCCGTGTGAATTAGGGTAAACTGCGCGCCATTGCATACCCGCGCTGATTTTTCCTACGGTAATCCCATGACTTTCGCCACCCTTGGCCTGATCGAACCCTTGCTGCGCTCTCTCGAGACGCTCGGCTACCAGACCCCGACGCCGGTTCAGGCGCAAGCCATTCCGGCGGTGCTGGCCGGTCGCGACCTGATGGCCGCCGCCCAGACCGGCACCGGCAAGACCGCCGGTTTCGCGCTGCCGCTGCTGCAATTGCTGGCCATGGAAGGGCCGAAAGTCACCGCCAACTCGGTGCGCGCATTGATTCTGGTGCCGACCCGCGAACTGGCCGAGCAGGTTCACGAAGCCGTGCGTCAGTACGCCGAGAACCTGCCGCTGAGCACTTATGCGGTGTATGGCGGCGTCAGCATCAACCCGCAAATGATGAAGTTGCGCAAAGGCGTCGACCTGTTGGTGGCGACGCCGGGCCGTCTGCTCGATCTGTTCCGCCAGAACGCGCTGAAGTTCAACCAGTTGCAAACCCTGGTGCTGGACGAAGCCGACCGCATGCTCGACCTGGGCTTTTCCGAGGAGCTGGGGAACATTTACCGCGTGCTGCCGAAGAAACGTCAGACACTGCTGTTCTCCGCGACTTTCTCCGATGCGATTCGCCTGCTGGCCGGGCAAATGCTCAATGATCCGCTGAGCATCGAAGTCAGCCCGCGTAACGTTGCCGCCAACACCGTTAAACAGTGGGTGGTGACGGTGGACAAGAAGCGCAAGCCGGAGCTGTTCATCCACCTGCTGCGCAAGGGCAAGTGGAAGCAGGTGCTGGTATTCGCCAAGACCCGCAATGGCGTGGACGCGCTGGTGGAAAAACTCCAGGGCCTGGGCATCAACGCCGACGGCATCCATGGCGACAAACCTCAGGCTACGCGCCAACGTGCGCTGGACCGTTTCAAGGCCAGTGAAGTGCAGATCCTGGTGGCCACCGATGTCGCGGCCCGTGGTCTGGACATTGAAGATTTGCCATTGGTGGTCAATTTCGACCTGCCGATCGTGGCAGAGGACTACATCCACCGGATCGGTCGTACCGGCCGTGCGGGTGCCACCGGGCAGGCCATTTCGTTGGTCTGCGCCGATGAAGTGAATTTGCTGTCGGCCATTGAGACGTTGACGCGTCAGACGTTGCCTCGGCAGATGGAACACGATTTCGAACCTGAGCACCGCGTGCCGGACACCGATGCCAGCGGCCAGGTGGTGAAGAAACCGAAAAAACCGAAGAAGCCGAAGACGTCCAGCGGCGGTAAACGCAATCTGGGTAAATGGGTTGAGAGCGGGGATGCTTCGGCGCCGGAGCCTTCGATCAAGCCTGTGCGTAAGGTGCCGGTGTTTAATACTGGGCCGCGTAAGCGTAAGCCTTAATATTCGCTGCGCCGGTTAAGCCGTTTTCGCGGGCAAGCCTCGCTCCTACAGGATTTACGTCGAACCTGTAGGAGCGAGCGGTGCGGCGACCCGACTTGCCCGCGAAGGGCGCGCCTCGGTCTCAAGACTTGCGCTTGAGCCACTCCACCATCCCCAACCCCGCCGCTCGCCCACTGGCGAAACACGCAGTCAGCAGATAACCGCCCGTCGGCGCTTCCCAATCCAGCATTTCCCCCGCGCAGAACACGCCAGGCAACTGCTTGAGCATCAAACGTTCATCCATCGCCTCGAACATCACGCCACCGGCAGTGCTGATGGCTTCGTCCAGTGGACGGGTTTTCACCAATGTCAGCGGCAGCGCCTTGATCGCTTTAGCCAACAACGCCGGATCGGCGAAGCATTCTGCCGGCGTCAATTCGCGCAGTAGCGCCGCTTTCACTCCGTCAATCCCAAGCTGGCTGTGCAGATGTTTGGACATTGAACGAGACCCGCGCGGTTTGCTCAGTGCCGTCTGAACTTTATCCACAGGCCGGCCCGGCAACAGGTCGAGGTGAATGGTCGCCGAGCCCTGCTGATTGATCGCTTCGCGGATGGGCGCCGACAGGGCGTAGATCAAACTGCCTTCAATCCCGGTGGCCGTAATCACACATTCCCCGAGCCGAGGGATGTCGTCATTGAGACCGATCGCGATATTTTTCAGCGGCGCGCCGGCGAATTTGCTGACCATCAATTCGCTCCAGGCCTGCACCTCGAAGCCGCAATTACTCGGCTGCAGCGGCGCCAGTCCTACGCCGTGCTGCTCCAGTGGCAGCATCCACGCGCCGTCCGAACCCAGGCGCGACCAACTGCCGCCACCGAGGGCGAGCAGCGTTGCTTCGGGCTTCAGGTTTTTTTCACCCTCAGGACTTTCAACACGCAAACCACCGTTGTTATCCCAGCCGAGCCAACGATGGCGGGTGTGGATAACTACGCCGGCCTCTCGCAACCGTTTGAGCCAGGCGCGCAACAGCGGCGCGGCTTTCATGTCGGTCGGAAACACCCGGCCAGAGCTGCCGACAAAGGTTTCGATGCCCAGGTCATGAATCCACTGGCAAAGCGCTTCGGCACCAAAGGCTCGCAGCAGCGGTGCGATCTGCGGTGCGCGCTCGGCGTAGCGTGAGAGGAATGCCGGGTAGGCTTCGGAATGGGTGATGTTCATGCCGCCCACGCCAGCGAGGAGAAATTTCCGACCTACCGAAGGCATGCCGTCGTACAGATCGACCTTGATCCCGGCCTGGCTCAACACTTCGGCCGCCATCAGGCCGGCGGGGCCGCCGCCGATGATGGCGACTTTAGGGGGGAGGGCGGCGGAAGATTGGGTCATGGAATGCGCTGCGGTTCGGCGGAATAAGCCGGGCATTCTAGCAGCCCAAATCCCTGTGGGAGCGAGCCTGCTCGCGAAAGCGGTGGTTCAGTCGACATCAATGTGACTGTTCAATCGCTTTCGCGAGCAGGCTCGCTCCCACAGGGGATTTATGTCGGGTTGAAGAGTTGGTTAAAAAACAACCACCCCTTTGCAGGCTATATGCAGCATGGCCTGTAGGCCCTTTCGCTCAGGTTATCCACAGGCAGTTCCACAGGCATTGTGGGTAAAGGCGCACACCTCAATGACAACCTGATGACGCCCACACCCGCTGCGCGCTGTGATGCAGGATGCCGTGCCGCCGCGCCAGCGCCTTGCGGTCCTTGCTGTAGCCGCCGCCAATCACCCCGACCACCGGAATATCCCGCCCGAGGCAATGGCGCATCACGCTTTCATCCCGAGCAGCCACGCCTTCGTCTGTCAGCTTCAGGTAACCGAGCGCGTCGTCCTTATGCACATCGACACCGGCGTCGTACAGCACCAGGTCCGGCTGGTAGAGCGGCAGCAAATAATTCAGCGCGTCGTCGACGACCTTCAGGTAATCCGCATCACCCATGCCCATGGGCAACGGGATGTCCCAGTCACTTTCGGCCTTGCGTGCAGGAAAGTTCTTCTCGCAGTGCAGGGAAACGGTCACCGCGTCCGGGGTGTTGTGCAGAATCCGTGCAGTCCCGTCGCCCTGATGCACGTCGCAATCGAAGATCAGCACCCGATTCACACGACCGCTTTCCAGCAGGTAATGGCTGATCACCGCCAGGTCGTTAAAGATGCAGAACCCCGCCGGGTAGTCGTAATGCGCGTGATGCGTGCCGCCGGCCAAGTGACAGGCCAATCCATGTTCCAGCGCCTGTTCTGCCGCCAGTAGCGAACCGCCGACCGCCCGCACCGTGCGCCGGGCCAGGGCTTCGTTCCACGGCAGGCCGAGGCGCCGCTGGTCTTCGCGGGACAACTCGCCGCTCATGTAGCGTTCGATATAGGCAGCGTCATGTGCGAGGGCGAGAATTTCCGGCGGGCAGAGTTCCGGGCGCAGCAGGTCGGCGTCCCGGGTCAGCCCGCTGTCCACCAGGTGATCGCGCAGCAGGCGAAACTTGTCCATGGGGAAGCGGTGGTCCGCCGGGAACTCGGGGCTGTAGTCTTCGTGGTAGATCAATGGCAGCGGCATGACGGGCTTTTATGAGTACGGCGTGTAGGAATGAGTGAACGATCCTACCAGCGATGTAGACTTGCGGCATGGAAACGGAGGGGCACGATGGAGCCGATACTGGAACTCGAGAGCGCGCGACTGCTGTTGCGGCAGTGGCGTGACGAGGATTTGCCGGCGTTTGCGGCGATGTGCGCCGATCCACAGGTGATGCGTTATTTTCCGGCACCCTTGAGCCGACTGGAAAGTGCTTCGCTGATCGGGCGGATTCGTGGGCATTTCGCCGAGCATGGTTTTGGTCTCTGGGCGCTGGAGCGCAAGGACACCGGTGCATTCATCGGTTTTACCGGGCTCGGCGTGGTCGGTTTCGACGCGCCTTTCACGCCGGCCATCGAAATCGGCTGGCGCCTGGCCCGCGAACACTGGGGCTTGGGTTACGCCAGTGAGGCGGCGTGGACCGCTCTGCGCTGCGGGTTTGACCGGTTGGCGCTGCAAGAGGTCGTGTCCTTCACCACGGAAACCAACACGCCATCGCAGAAAGTCATGCAGGCCATCGGTATGCACCATGATTCAGCCGGTGACTTCGACCACCCGAAACTCGCGGTCGATCATCCTCTGCGTCACCATGTGCTGTACCGCATCACCCGTGAACAATGGCTGCAAACCTTGCATGGATAAGACGGCCCGGACGTTTACAATGGCGCCAATGATGGCCATGGCCGGAAACTGAATCGACCGCCGCAGCCAAGACTGCGCGGCATTGCGATGTGTGAGGAGAGTCTGAATGAGCCAAGTGTTGGATGATCTGGTCGATTTGCTGACCCTGGAACCGATCGAAGAAAACCTGTTCCGTGGCCGCAGCCAGGACCTGGGCTTTCGTCAGTTGTTCGGCGGCCAGGTGATCGGTCAGTCCCTGTCGGCGGCCAGCCAGACGGTCGAAGTCGCGCGTCATGTGCATTCGATGCACGGTTATTTCCTGCGTCCGGGCGATTCCACGTTGCCCGTGGTGTATCAGGTTGATCGGGTTCGCGACGGCGGCAGTTTCAGCACGCGTCGGGTCACGGCGATCCAGAAGGGCAACCCGATCTTCACGTGCAGCGCATCGTTCCAATATGACGAAAAAGGCTTCGAGCATCAGGGCCAGATGCCGACGGTGGTCGGGCCGGAAAACCTGCCCTCGGAACTGGAGCTGACCCATCAGCGCGCGCACCTGATCCCCGAGCACATGCGTGAAAAACTGCTGTGCCCGAAGCCGATCGAATTCCGCCCGGTCACCGAGAAAGATCCCTACAACCCGCAGCCATCCGATCCGGTCAAGTACGTCTGGTTTCGCGCCGACGGCGCGTTGGCCGACTCCCCGGCGCTGCACAAATACCTGCTGGCCTACGCGTCGGACTTCAATCTGCTGACCACCTCGATGTTGCCCCATGGCAAGTCGGTCTGGCAGAAAGACATGCAGGTCGCCAGCCTCGATCACGCGCTGTGGTTCCATGCGGATCTGCGTGCCGATGACTGGTTGCTGTACGCGATGGACAGCCCGTGGGCCGGCAATTCCCGTGGGTTCAGCCGTGGCAGCGTGTTCAATCGCGCCGGGCAACTGGTGGCGTCGGTCACTCAGGAAGGCCTGATCCGTCACCGCAAGGATTGGGCATGAGCCTGGCCGAGGTGCGGCACTGGGTGTTCGACATGGACGGCACCCTGACGGTGGCCGTGCATGACTTCGCGGCAATTCGCGTGGCGCTGGCGATTCCGGCCGAAGACGACATCCTGACCCACCTCGCCGCGTTGCCGGCCGCTGAAGCCGCAGCCAAACATGCATGGTTGCTGGAGCATGAACGGGATCTGGCGCTGGGTTCGAAACCGGCGCCGGGTGCTGTGGAACTGGTGCGCGAGTTGGCGGGGCGCGGTTATCGCCTGGGCATTCTTACGCGCAATGCTCGGGAGTTGGCGCATGTGACGCTGGAAGCCATTGGCCTGGCGGACTGCTTCGCGGTGGAGGATGTGTTGGGGCGTGATGAAGCGCCGCCCAAGCCGCACCCCGGTGGTTTGTTGAAATTGGCCGAGGCCTGGAACGTGCCGGCGAGCGAGATGGTGATGGTCGGTGATTACCGGTTTGATCTGGATTGCGGAAGAGCGGCGGGGGCGCGGACGGTGTTGGTGAACTTGCCGGATAACCCGTGGCCGGAGCTGACCGATTGGCATGCGGCGGATTGCGTGGCGTTGCGGGAAATGTTGTTGGCTTGAGGGACCCTTCGCGGGCAAG